>NZ_WEKT01000032.1:0-55516 GCF_009874545.1 Vibrio eleionomae
GCCACATGTGTGTATCACTGATATCGAATGAAAAAACGTTCAAAGGTGGAGTAAAACGCAAAAGGAAGATGGCCGGAATGAGTGAAGCGTATTTAGAGAAGGTTCTCGCAGCCCTTTAATGATGGGCACCTTCATGCTTTTGCCCTGCCAATAATTGGATGTACCAATTATTGGGGTTTTTTATGTCTACAGGCATAAAAAGAAGTGGTCGCACTGAAAAACAAAGGCCTAGTTAGATGTGACTTGATGGAAAGGTCTTGTATGTTCAGCGCGTAATACAATTTCGTTGTTATCTTGCCATTGTTTCCTTTCCTCGCTGGTTGCTTTCGGTACGAATTTTCCTAATGCGGCATAAGCAAAACCGAGCAGCGGGGATAACCAACAAGAGATGCTACATACAATATAAAGTAGGTTCTCTGTGTGTCCTGCCGCTATCCCTAACCCTAGAGCATGTATAACAAACGCTCCCCCTGCATTCCAAGGAATTAAGGGAGAAAGCAAGGTTCCCCCTTCTTCAATCGACCGTGATAAACACAAAGTAGAGTAACCCATTCCTCGATACGCTTGGCTATACATTCGTCCCGGTAATGCAATCGAAAGGTACGGATCGCCAGCAATGATATTGGTGCCTAATGCGGTGCACGTTGATGCTACTTGCAGACCAAAGATCGAACGAACTTTCGTTAAAATATATAAAATAATCGTTTCCAAACAGCGGGTTTGCTCTAATACACCCCCAAAAGCTAAGGTGATAAGAATAAGGGTTAAAATCCACGTCATCGATTGGATGCCACCACGATTAAGTAAGGCATCAGTACTGGCTTGTCCAGAATTGATACTGAATCCACTTTGCAAATAACTCATCACATCATGGAAGCTCGCTCCTTGAACGACCATTGCAATCAGCATACTGACTAAAACAGAAAGCATCAGTGTTGGGATCGCTGGCATTTTCTTTAAAGCGAGAACAAGCACAATCAAGACTGGAGAAAGTACGATAGGGTTAAAGCTAAAATGGCTGGTGAGTGTCGTGCTTAACGCATGTATTTTGATTAAATCAACATGTTGCCCATCAATGAGGTGAAAACCGACAAAAAGATACACAGAATGCGATAACCATTGCGGGAACAGTCGTGGGTAACATGTTCTTAATATGGGCGAAGAGTGACGTTCCGGTAACGGCTGGTGCCAGATTGGTGGTATCAGAAAGTGGCGACATCTTGTCGCCAAAAAATGCACCAGAAACAATAGCCCCTGCAGTCCAATACATCGGAATACCAAATCCATTACCTACTTCCATTAGTGCTAACCCGACAGTGGCTGCTGTTGTCCATGATGTTCCGAGACTGAGATAACCGAGCATAAAACCATAGCCGCCGCTAAAAATATCTGTGGTGTCAGTACATCAAAGCCATAATATATGAGCATCGGAACCGTTCCACTGGCGATCCAGGTTCCAATAATCATGCCGATAATCATGATTATCAGTACAACAGGTATGGCAACTTTAATCACATGGAATAGACCGTGTTCCAGTTGTTGCCAACGATAGCCTCTAAACCAAGCAAGCACACAGGTAAATACTAAACCAATCGCTATGGGCGTATGAGGAGTAAAATCATCGAAATAAAAGAGTTGAACTCCCAAAAGTCCTAAAGTAAATAAAATCGGCAATAGGGCAATAAATAAACTGGGCCGAGCGATGTTATTGTTTGATATATCTTCTGTTTTAGTAGACATAATGCCTCCTTGCAATATATTGTGAACTACTAATGATATAATGTATTAATATTTAATTTTCCTACTTAAAATATAGAAAGTGAATGATAATTGACGTGAAGATAGATATTAATAACTATTCTAGTCATTACATTAAATTAATCAGTTTCATTTGCGTCGTTATATATTAAAAGTATGTCGTTATTAGGCAGTTCTTCTCGTCTATTCCTTTTATATGATTGTTGAGAAATACATATAAAAGGAAAACACGGATGTTTGTTAAACAATTAATCTCAATAGTCCTTCTTGCTTGCAGTGTTACAACTAGCGTTTATGCCGCAGTAAGTCTCGATTTTTCAACGGAATATAATGCCCAATCAATTCATGCTCAGGGTGATACTTTTTTTATTGAGCAAGTTAAAAAGCTGACGAATGGTAATGTTAATATCACTCTTCACACTGGAGGATCTCTAGGATTTAAATCGGCCGATCATTTTTACGCTGTCTCTGATGGCGCTGTACCTTTAGCGGATACATTGGCAGGAAGTATGGCAGGGATCGATCCAATATTTTTATTGTCTTCACTGCCGTTTCTTGTCACCAATGAAGACCAAGCTGAGCTGCTATACCACATTGCAATGCCCTATTACCAAAAGGTTTTCTCCAATAATAACGAACTACTGCTCTACGCTTCTCCTTGGCCAGCTAGCGGGATCTGGTCAAGAAAACCCGTCAATACCATACAAGCGCTGCAAGGGTTAAAAATCAGAACGTACGATAAAAATGGCACGTTAACATTTAAAAATGCACAGGCAGCACCGGTAAACCTCTCTTGGGCTGATGTTGTGCCACAACTTTCTACAGGTGGAATTGATGCCGTATTAACGTCGGCAGATGCTGGCGCTAGCGCCCAATTTTGGGAGCATTTAACTCATTACAGTGCTATTCAATATGCGATTCCTTTGAACATGGTTCATATGAATAAAGACGATTTCGACCGTCTAGACGAGCAAGACAAAAAAGCGTTAATCACTGCTGCAAAACTTACCGATGAACATAATTGGAAGACAGTACGCACTCGAGTTAAGGATAACTATCAACAACTTAAACATAATAAAGTGACTATTTTTACCAATTTGCCGACAAGTTTTATCTCCTATTTGCAAAAAGCCGCTAAGCCAACGTTAGAATCTTGGTTACAAGAATCAGGCTCCAGAGGCAAATCTATCATCGAGGAATTTAATCAACGCAAACAATAGGTGGTTATGATGAAAATATTACTTCGTATTACACGGGGAATAAATAGATTAGCCATAGCGATCGCTAGCTTATTGGTTGTGTATATTCTTTGCCATATTCTTCTTGAAATTACACTACGTCTATTGGGTTCTTCAACTTATGTGTTAGATGAGTTCGTCGGGTATGCTGTGGCTACACTGACGTTTCTTGCACTCGGCTACAGTTTAGAACATGAGCAATTAATTAGAGTGAGTTTTGTTTTAGACCGGCTTCCTAAAACGCATCGTTGGATATTAGATTTTATAACGTCATCCCTAGCCACAGTATTCTTTTGTTGGATAGATACTATTTGGTGGTCAACCGTATCGCGTAACTTTTTAAGAGGTACCACCAGTCAATCTCTAGCAGCAACACCATTATGGGTACCACAAGGATTGGTTTTGGTTGGTATATCCATTCTTTGTCTCACTTTGATCACTCGATCTCTTTCACTCGTTATTTATCATCAGCCTGCCAACTCTGGAGCTCACTAACATGGATATTCTTTTTACCTCAATGGGAGTGATCGCTGTTTTGTTTGTGGTGCTAGCCTCTGGTATCTGGGTCTTTGCTGGGCTCGCTATTGTTGCATGCTTTTCGTTGGTTGTGTTTGCTGGAATGCCGATTGAGCGTGTCGGTTTAATTTTGAGTCGAATCTTATTTCGAGCGGGAAACTCATGGGAACTCGCTGCCATCCCATTGTTTATTTGGATGGGAGAGCTGATTTTTCGATCAGATATTTCCAATCGACTCTTCAAAGGTTTAGAGCCATGGACGCGAATAGTGCCTGGCGGAATCTTACACACCAATGTAGTTGGTTGCGCACTATTTGCCGCAGTCAGTGGTTCAAGTTCTGCGACAACCGCGACTATTGGCAAAATCACAACCTCGGAGCTAAAACAGAGAGGGTATGATCGGCAGCTTTCGATTGGATCGTTAGCGGGGGCTGGCAGTTTAGGTTTATTGATTCCTCCCTCGATCGTAATGATTGTCTATGGGATACAAGCTGAAGTTTCAATTAATAAGTTATTTATGGCGGGTATCTTACCTGGCGTTCTAATCGCATTACTTTATTCGGGATATCTGATGATTCACGCGACGATAAAACCTCATTGCGCCCCGAAAGAAACTCAATGTGATGTCACTTTTGCTCGAAGTTTTCGCTACCTATTGCCCATTATTGGATTAATTACCATTGTATTAGGCGCAATCTATTCGGGCATTGCTACGCCATCGGAAGCTGCGGCTGTTGGTGTATTCGCGACATTAATTTTATTGGCGATAGAAAGGCAATTAACCAAAGAAGTTCTCGTCAATTCTCTTATTTCCACACTGCAAAGTTCTACCATGGTATGCAGTATTATGGTGAGTGCGGCGATGCTTTCTACTGCGATGGGCTATTTGCACCTTCCTTCCGAATTGGCCCGTTGGATCGCGAAAGAGCATTTCTCTCCCGCCATGTTATTAATTGCTCTAGCCCTGTTTTATGTCGTTCTTGGATTATTTTTAGATGGAATCTCTATCACGGTTATGAGCTTGCCCATCACATTACCTATCATAGTTCAAGCTGGGTTTGATCCACTGTGGTTCGGTGTTTTCTTAGTTATCATGGTGGAACTTGGACAAATTACGCCGCCGGTTGGCTTTAATCTGTTTGTATTACAAGGATTAACGGGAGAAAAAATAGGTGATGTTGCAAAGGCTTCTTTCCCCTTTTTTCTATTAATGTGCACCGCTGCATTAATTATCTGTCTTGCGCCACAAATAGCATTATGGTTGCCCAAGTTAGCCTAACAAACAAAAACGCCGTGAATATCAAAATCCACGGCGTTTGGCATTGGTGTTGTTTGGATTACAACTGCTCAGCTAATTCTACTGGTTCGCTATTGGTTGAGCGTTTGCGTTTGGCGTAATAAGCAACGGCCATGGCCACAATCCATACCGGAAGTAAGTATACTGAAGTACGCATTCCTGGCGTCATATACATAATCACTAATACACCCGCTAAGAAGAACAGGCATAACCAGTTAGTGATTGGATAACCCCATGAAGGATATTGAGTCTTTTCGCGTGCTTTGATTTTAGCGAGTTTAAACTTCATATGGGTAATAGTAATAACGATCCAGTTCAGTACTAATGCAGAAACAACCAGAGCCATTAAGAAGCCAAAGGCTTGAGAAGGCATAAAGTAGTTGATCAATACACAACACCCTGTGGAAAGGGCAGACACAGTAAGGGCCGCCAAAGGGACACCGCGGCGATTTACTTTAAGCATCGCTTTTGGTGCATTACCTTGTTTCGCTAAGCCATACATCATGCGGCTGTTACTGTAAACACAGCTGTTATATACCGAAAGTGCAGCAGTTAGAATAATGACGTTAAGTACGTTAGCAACCCAATCACTATTTAATGCATGGAAAATCATTACAAACGGGCTGCCACCTTCTGCGACTTTTTGCCATGGGTAAAGAGAAAGAAGAACGACTAACGAACCAATATAAAAAATTAGGATACGATAGATAACCTGATTGGTTGCACGAGGAATACTGCGTTCTGGATGCTCTGCTTCTGCTGCGGTAATACCGATCAGCTCTAAGCCGCCAAAAGAGAACATAATCGCAGCCATTGCCATGGTTAAGCCATCAATCCCATTTGGGAAGAAACCGCCATTTTGCCATAAGTTAGCAATAGTTGATGTACCGCCATCGCCGACAATAAGAATGTAAGCACCATAAGCAATCATGCCGACAATTGCAGCGACTTTGATAATAGAGAACCAAAATTCCAATTCACCAAACATTTTAACGTTAGTTAGGTTAATGGCATTGATTACCACAAAGAAGACGAGGGCAGAAACCCAAGTTGGGATATCTGGCCACCAATATTGGACATAGATACCAATCGCGGTAAGTTCAGCCATGCCTACCAAAATATAGAGAACCCAGTAGTTCCACCCAGATAAGAACCCTGCAAAATCATGCCAATATTTACCTGCAAAGTGGCTAAAAGTGCCTGCTACTGGCTCTTCTACCACCATTTCTCCTAGCTGGCGCATAATAAAAAAGGCGATAAGGCCCGCTATCGCGTAGCCTAATAAAACTGCAGGGCCAGCTGTTTTAATAGTTTGTGCAATACCTAAGAATAATCCGGTCCCGATGGCACCACCAAGGGCTATTAATTGGATATGGCGGTTTTTTAACCCCCGCTTTAGAGGGGCATGAGAGTCACTTCCTTGCATTTCTACGATCCTGTTAATCTAACACGGGCTCTTAATGTTGTTATTTTGAGCTTGAGAGCCGAATTGATGAATTTAATAGTAAGAAAATTCATCAGGTTACCTACTTAAAATTGCAATAGATGTGCCATGTCTGAAATTGCGTATCAAATAGATAGTTTGACGACGCTTTTAAGAAAAAAAGCTGGAAAATGAATGAGTTCCAGATTTGAGTCTGTATAGCAGCCGCTGTAGAATATACCGCGACAAAAATGACCATGCACTAAAATAAAACACTGCGTACTTTTTGTGGATCTATTTGGTGCAAATAAATACAGATATGCACATCAATAATGTACATATCTGTTTATGGATGCACATTTTATTCATATAGATATCAATCTATGCAAATAAATATTTTACTTAGTCCTAAAATAGATGGAATGTTGAGAGTAAAAATATGCCAATTGTACAACTTAGTAGTGAAAATACCGTTGTGACTGCGATGATGTTGGCTGCCAACGTGTAATTCGCTCCCATTGCTCTTGCCATCACATAACTTGCAGCAGCAGCAGGTGAAGCACTCATCAAGAAAATAATCCCTAACTGTTGGCCAGAAAAGCCGAACAAGATTGCAGCAGCCGTAATAAAGATCGGTGCCCAGATTAATTTATTCATGCTGGCAAACCATGTTGGTCCTTTATCAGCATTCATCGCTTTTAGATCCAGTGAGCCACCAGTACATAACAATGCTAGTGGTAAAGTCATGTTGGCGAAGTATTGGCCTGCGTGAGAGATAATTCCCGGGATCGGAATGGATAAGAAATAACAGATCATGCCGGCTACAATCGCAATAATTAACGGATTTTTGCGCATGGTATTCAGCATCGTTTTCAACGCAGCTAGTCCGTTTGTCTCTCCTTTCGGTGTTAGGGTAATAACGGCCTGAACATTATATAACATGGTCGTTGCTGCGACGTAGATAGCGGCCAGAGCTACCCCTTCGTTACCATAGGCATTCGCTACATAAGCCAGCCCAACAATGGCTGAGTTAGAACGGAACCCACCTTGGATAATGACCCCTTGATCTTCAGCACGTCTGAAAAAGCGTTTTGTTGTGATGGTAGAAAAAAGGAAAAAAACAATATTGGCTACCACACCGTAAAGGATAAAATCCACGCTTGAACCAAAATCGTGTTTGGCTTCAACAATACTCAAAAATAGTAAAGCGGGAAGGGTGACTTTAAAGACAACTTTCGACGCGACATCGATAAAGTTTTCGTTAATTAGATCTATTCGTTTGAAAAATACGCCTAACGCTAGCATTAGGCAAATTGGCCCTGTGATAGAGACAGAAAAGGCCAGTTGGTCTATGAAGGAGGACATCTAGAATCCTTTCTAATGTATAAATTCGCAGTCAATGGACATTCATCGGTCGACTTTGATTGGTAAAAAGTGAGATATAAAGAAGCTGTGATTCTTTCATAGATTCTGCGAGCTGAGAACTCTTTCTATAGAATCTTTTCACCTTATTAGCAGAGAAAATGAGGGTTAAGCATCTAGATGATTATGTAAGATGAATGTAACACAATAATGAACTATTGATGCGTTTATAAATAACCATTTGATAGTTAGCTCTTTTTATGGTTATTTAGATGTTAAATCTATGCTATTAATTTGATAAAGATAACATAAATTTTATGCTTTTTATTCTATAAAGTCGGGGACGGAACGTCGATTTGGGTAAAGCCTATTACCCGATTGAAGGTGAAAACCTCCTCTAAAAGGAAGCATAATAATGAATAGAAACGACAGTGTCCCATTACCTACCAATACCCGAGAATGGTTAATCAGTCGCAATAGCTTAATTGTCATTGCCGATATTTTACTTTTTGCTCTGCTATACAATGTATTACCGTTTGAAAGAAACGTTGCACTTGGACTAAGTATTTTGGTGTTTATCGCCGTGTTATGGCTTACCGAAGCTTTGCACGTCACTATCACCGCTATTTTGGTTCCAGTATTGGCTATTGCCTTTAATGTCTTTAACACCCAAACGGCGCTGAATAACTTTTCTAACTCCATCATCTTTTTATTTTTAGGCGGATTTGCTTTAGCAGCAGCGATGCATCAGCAAGGATTAGATCAAATCGTTGCTGATAAAGTATTAATGCTAGCTAAAGGTAAATTAAAAGCGGCGGTGCTCATGCTGTTTGGTGTTACCGCTTTTTTATCGATGTGGATCAGTAACACCGCGACAGCCGCGATGATGTTGCCTTTAGTCTTAGGGGTGTTATCTAAAGTTGATGGTAAACAAGGACATAAAACTTATGTGTTTGTGCTGTTAGGTATTGCGTACAGTGCCAGTATAGGCGGAATCGCCACTTTGGTTGGTAGCCCTCCTAACGCGATTGCGGCCGCTGAAGTAGGAATGTCTTTTATTGATTGGATGAAGTTCGGACTGCCAACAGCTGTACTCATGTTGCCGATGGCGATTGCAATATTATATTGGCTGACCAAGCCCGATCTATCTGGGACGTTTGAGTTAAATCATAAACCGATCGAATGGGACAAAGGTAAAGTTGTTACTTTGGCGATTTTTGCTCTGACCGTTTTCATGTGGATTTTCAGTAAACCTATTAATGGCATGTTAGGCGGCATTAAAAGTTTTGATACGGTTATTGCGCTTGGTGCGATTATCCTGGTCAGTTTTGCGCGCGTTGTTCACTGGAAAGAGATAGAAAAAACCGCGGATTGGGGAGTACTGATTTTATTCGGTGGTGGTATTTGTTTGAGCAACGTTTTAAAGCAGACTGGTACCAGTGTGTTTTTAGCAAATGAACTGAGTGGCATGATTTCACACATGGGGATTTTCTTTATTGTGTTAATCATCTCTGTGTTTGTTGTTTTTCTGACAGAGTTTGCCAGTAATACGGCGAGCGCAGCACTGCTGATACCCGTTTTTGCAACGGTTGCAGAAGCGTTTGGTGTATCACCTGCATTACTTTCAGTATTAATCGCAGTGGCGGCTTCTTGTGCCTTTATGTTGCCAGTAGCGACGCCACCCAATGCCATTGTCTTTGGTACAGGACACATTAAACAGCGTGAAATGATGCGGGTTGGTATGTATCTCAATATTGCTTGTGTCGTGCTATTAACCTGTATTGCTTTATTGGTTTGGTAATACGAACGATCGCATTAAAAAGAGAGAGGTGATGTTGCCTCTCTCTTTTCATTTCAATGTATAACTAATATTAGTGCTTGCTTAGGTATTCTTTAAAGCGAGCTCGCGCTTGAGCATCTGCTTTGTCATACCAGAAATGCAGCATTTGCTCAGCAGTATTATCGCCAGGCGTTGCTTTTGGTGCTGGTGCTGGCGTTGTCGTATTGTAATTAATACGCGGTTGAGCAGGTTGAGAAACATACACCGCAGCAACACCACCATGAATGTTGTATTGGTTGATTTCATCACGGTAGTTACGACCGATCTGCATCCCTTCTTTAATCAATTTGTCTTGTTTTACACTGACCGCGTTCCCATCAGCATCCACCAAAGACCACTTCATCGTATCAATATGCTTTTTCGCTTCAGTCGCGTCACGGTATTTAGGCATATCGAATTTTAGTGTGGTGTCATCTGCTTTGAACTTAGCGATGATCGCATCACTTTCAGTACTTACACGTTCCTGCCCTTCAGAAAAAACCGCTTGATAACGGAACACTACTTGATGTTCTCCGTTAGGCACTTCGATGGTTTTAGTTGAAGAAAGAAAGTTACCTGATTCATGTGGTTTCGCACCATCCACGACCAGTACGTTAACGCTACTAGGAACTTCAAGAGTCACTTTCGCAGAGGCAGAGGCAGCAAAAGCTATAGCCAAAAGACATGGTAATGCCTTGAATGTATTCATTAGTTTTATCCTTTTTATCGCTTACGCGTATAAGCTCAAAAGGATGCCGACTATTGCTTTGATAAGCAAGTCTAGAACAGAAAACAGTGAATGAATTTCATCAAAATTTCATACATATTTTCTATCACCAAAACTAAATTATTTTTATCTCAACAGGGATGCCAAATATTGGAATGTATATCTTGATTTGGTTTTTTCAGACCTTTTGATCTTTTGTGATTATTTTTTGTTTGCCAAAATCCTCATTGAAGTATAGTGTTATACATGTGTATAACACTATACTAGGTGTATTTCTTAATGGAATGGCATGATAGAGAACCCATTTTTCGTCAGTTAGCTGAAACGATTCGTCAACAAATTGTGGACGATGTTTGGCAAGAAGGGGCGGCATTACCTTCGGTAAGAAAAGTGGCAACAGATTTAAAAATTAACCATCTAACGGTAATGAAAAGTTATCAGCTCTTGGTGGATGAGTGTTTAGTAGAAAAGCGTCGTGGACAGGGAATGTTTGTACTTAGTGGTGCAAAGTCACGGCTGCTGAAATTGAAAAAAGAAGCTTTCATCCGCGAAGAACTTCCACAGATCGCCCATACATTAGAGCAAATTGATATGGGGTTACCTGAATTTATAGAACAGCTAAAACAAGCGCTAGAGGCACGTCAGTTATGAAGCCATTGATCCAAGTTCAAGGCCTAGGAAAGCAGTACCATAAGGTCTCTGCTAAACAGGCTTTAAAAGACGTTTCATTTACTTTAGAACCCGGTCAAATATTAGGGTTACTTGGGCATAATGGAGCGGGAAAATCGACACTTATTCAATCTTTGCTCGGTTCTTTGCGCTACGAAGGACTAGTTAGAGTCATGGACCTTGAGCCTATACGCGATCATGCAGCAGTGATGCGACACTTAGCTTATGTATCTGATGTAAATAGTTTGCCTGACTGGATGACGGTGGCACAGATCATTAAATATATGCTTGGAGTGAACCCTGATTTCAATGCTAATTTCGCGTATAAGCGTTTAGCAAAGACCGACATTAACAGCAAAACTCGCATCGGTGCGCTTTCAAAAGGGATGAAAGTGCAACTTCATCTCGCATTGGTCATGGCAACCAACTGCCAAATTCTCATTCTTGATGAACCAACATTAGGTTTAGACCTGATGTATCGAGATACATTTTATCGTCATCTTCTCGAATGGTTTGAAGCTGGAGACGGTAAGCGTTCTATTATTATCTCAAGCCATGAAGTTGATGAAATAGAACATTTATTAACGGATGTCCTGATTTTAAAACAAGGGAGATCAGTGATGTCTAGTTCGCTTGAAAGCGTGACAGAAGATTACTTTATTCTTGATGCTGCCCATCAATATTCAGACCAAATCCAAATGATGAATCCATTAGCGAGTGAACCTGGTTTAGGTACGTATCGTTGGTTACTGAAATCTGAGTATCAACAGCAGGTACAATCATTAGGAAACATTTACAGTGTAAAACTGGCTGATGTCTTCCTTGCTTTACAGAAGGAGGCAGAAAAATGAGAACAATGATGGCTCTATTGTATCGAGAGTGGATTGAAAATCGGTCAGTCGCAAGAACGCCATTGTGGATTGGTATCGCCAGTATCGCGCTATTTCTTTGGGTGGGGGCATCAGGCAATATCCAATGGTCAATGCAATACAATGGCTCGAATGATTATCTATCATTTCTCAATATCTCTGGCCCAAGTGTGATAGTTGCATTGATGGTGGGGGGATTATCTCTGCTTATGACCACCGTGTATTTCCCCAAAACACTGCGTAAGGAGCGATTGGAAGGAAGTTTCATGTTCTGGCGTAGTATGCCGGTATCTAGCCATCAAACGCATATCGCCAAATTGATTTTTGGGTTAGTGGTTATTCCCTTGACTTGCTCAGGTTTAGTGGTGGTTTTTGATCTCGCTGTGTGGATTATCGGTAGCATGATGACGGGAAATGTTAATCCAGTTGGTCTGGTTCAAGTCGGGTCTTTTTGGATTGAGTTTCTTGGCCAAATGTTACTTATCGCTTTGTTTTTGATTCCCACAGCGTACTTAACGTTGTTAGTGTCTCAACTGGTTAGTTCGCCTTTGCTGGTACTATTGATTATTGCCTACGCAATTAAATGGTTGTCTCCGACATTATTGCAATCAGAGGTATTGAGCCATTACGTCAATGGTATTTTCAATATTCCGTTTAAAATTCTGAGTGGGGAAAATGTTTGGCATGTGATTACTCAATTTGGAGTTGGTTATTGGGTACTGTATATAGCAATGGGGTTGGTTTGTGCTTTGGGTAGCATCAGTTATTACGCGACGAATGAACTCTCTTGGCCTAACTGGCTGCCACGTAAATCATGATCTCATTTAGAATAGGGTATTAGCTAACAGTATCCCGCCTAAAAGGAGAGGTTCTCTCTCCTTTTTGATTCATATCCACATTTGTTTACAGTGTTTTGTTGCTTATGTCTCATTAATTTTTTGTATGGCTCAATAAAATTGACAGTGCATAGGTCTTTTTAATCGGCCTTGTATCTGTTCATTGATGAGAAACCGCGCCGTAATTGCTGTAACGCTATAACCCAACTCAGTTGTCTATAAAGTTAACCGGGTCTTATCCTTGTCCAGATGAATTCATCCTTAGATAAGATTTTTTGCTATTTGAAGTGATATAGACGAGTCCAAGCCCTGTCCAATAACGAAAGGAATGGTGACTCCCTTTCAACGTGATTGCACGGTGTAGTGGTCCATGCTGCCAAACGTATCTTACTAAGGGAAATATACCCAAGTAACCTCAAGATGCTGTTTCAGCGAGAATGTATTCGCTCTTAGGCAAGGCATTGATTTGAAGACATAGTCATTCTACGTTGAAAATCAGTAACACAGCCTAGGAGCGAATACAACTCGCCCTTTGGGAGCTCATCAACAAACCTATTTCTGCGCTCAATCACGTTGAAAGGGAATAACCAACCCTGCCGTGATTGAGCTTGACCTAGGCTCGTTGATGAAGCTCTGAATCCTGCATCTTGAGGTCATTTGGGTATAATAATAACGACATTCCAGAATAGGATTCTCATGTTTACTACAACCTCATTGCGAACCAAGCTAGCCTTGGCTGCGGGACTTGCAATCATTCTTGGGGGAGTGATTGTTGAAGTGTTATCATTTCGTGCGTCGTTAGTGCATTTAGATCAACAAGTCGAAAAAAACCTCCAAAGTACAGCGGCTTCTTATAACCAATATGTAACGGATTGGCTCAAATCAAAAGAGCGTTCTCTTACTTCAATTTCTTCAGATGTAGATTCAGATCAAGTCAAAAATCAACTCATTCAAGCTAAAAAATCGGCTGATTTTGATAACGTTTTTCTCGCTTACCCAGATGGTTCGCAACAAAATGCGAATGATGCAACATTGGCACCAGATAATAATGATCCACGTATTTGGGGATGGTATCGCAACGCGAAAGCGAATCCTGGTGAAGTGTATATGGACAATCCAACCGTAGCCTCTGCAACGGGGGCAAATGTTGTATCTTTAGGCCGAGCCATCACTTTACATGGGCAGATGGTCGTATTAGGTGCGGATATGCAAATTACCGATATCTTGAATACGATGAAACAAGTTATATTGCCCGGCGATGGCTATATGTTTATTGCTAATGCGCAAGGTAATGTGTTTGCTCACTCAGATACATCACTATTGAATCAGAGCGTGAGTAAACTAGGGCTAAGCTATGATGACATCAAACATAGTGCAACGTCACAACGCGATATTCGCACAACGGTAAATGGTGAGGATGTGGTGTTGTACGCTCGACCCATTAAAGGCACTCGTCTTCATAGTGTCATTGTTGTCGATCGAGACTCTTTAGTCGATCCATTATTCGCTGGTTTATGGAAACAAATTTTCGCGACCCTTATTGTCGTGGTTCTTTGTGCGGTGCTGTTTAATCTGCTATGTAATGCGTTATTGAAACCGCTTAAAAATGTGTCTAAAGCCCTTGCCCAAATTGCAGAGGGTAATGGTGATCTCACTTTACGCATTAAAGTGGAACACCAAGATGAAATTGGTGAATTAGCCAATAACTTCAATCACTTTGTAGGTAGCCTACAACAGCTAATTAGCAATATTCGTCACCAAGCTGAACAGTTATCTGAACAAGCTGACCAAGGTTCGAAACGTGCTCACGATACGGCCTCTGAATTGGCTATGCAACAGCAAGAGATTACGTTAGTTGCTACTGCTGTTACTGAAATGGCTTCGGCCACTCAGGAAATTGCCGCACATGCAGAGCAGACTGCTCGAGCGTCACAAGATTCGACAGAAAGTACTCATCAAGGTTATGAACTGGTTGCTAATTCTCGTCAATCAATTACTGAGTTAGCAAGTGAAGTACAACGTGCGAGTGGAGTTATTGCTGAATTAGATAAGCACTCACAAGAGATTTCTAATGTTTTAAATTCTATTCAAGAAATTGCGGAACAAACCAATTTATTGGCGCTTAATGCCGCGATAGAAGCCGCTCGGGCGGGTGAGCAGGGCAGAGGCTTTGCCGTGGTAGCTGATGAGGTTCGAATTCTTTCTCAACGTACTCATAGCTCCACTGATGTGATTAATAAAACTATTACGACATTACAAACGAGCACTGCACAAGCAGTAGCAATTATGCAAAACAGTGAAACGTTAGCGCTTGGATCTGTTGATGATGCTGACAAGGCTGCGGGTTCTCTAGAAGAGATTAAACAAGCCGTGGCTATCATCAGTGATATGGCGACACAAATCGCAACAGCGGCAGAAGAGCAGACTCATGTCACCAGTGAAATTACTCAAAACATTACTTCTATAAAAGATGTAACGGATTTGTTGGTAGAGGGGGCTCAAGGCAGTTTAGCTGAAGCAAATACGCTGAATCAGCAGTCTGAATCAATCAAAGAAAAAGTCGCTATGTTCAAACTTGGATAGTTGATATCACTTGTTAAGTGATTTTCTACTATCACTCAAGTGATCATTTTCGAGGCTTTTATTATCCAATGATAAAAGCCTCGATAGTTTATACCGCACTTCCTCAACCACTTCTCGGATTTATACAGCAATAAGCTGAATACTACATTCATCACCTGTTAGTGATCTTATTCGATAAAAAGGCTTTTTTACCAATAAAATGCCGTATATATGGAAAATTTGTAAAATTTTATTCTTATTCTCACTATTTGATAATGCAATCCTTTAATTGGGATTAAATTCTCGATATATAAGAATATAGATTTGAGATGAAAAACGATAAAGGCTAAAAAGAAAACATGAAAGGAACCAATAAAGCAGCGGCTAGTCCCGTTAATGAAAAAGCATTGCAGTTGTTGATGCAAGTGGCTGTGAATGACGAGCCCGTACCTGCAAAAGTTCTCAGCGAACAATTGCAAGTTCCGTTAAGTAGTCTTTATCGACATTTAAAGTTATTGAAAGAGTGGAACTTAATTGAAGAAAGTTCCCATGACAAAACGTTGATCATTGGGCCTGCCGCATTATTGCTGATGCGCAGTTATGGCACGAGTCAGCACAGTCTTGAAGATGTCGATGCTGTATTAACTCGTTTGCAAAAACAAACGGGAGAAATGGCGGCTTATATGGTTCCAGTTGGTTATCGCGCTTTATGTGTGAGCCAAAAAGAAAGTATGCAGGCGCTTCGTTGTAGCTACGTCCAGGGTCAAAGTCAACCATTGCTTCGTGGCGCCTCTTCTAAAGTAATGCTGGCATTTTTACCCTCACAAAGGTGTGAAAAAATTCTTCGTTATTTCGGTGAAGATAGCCGATTAGATAAATGGCAAGCCGAGTTCGAAGTTATTCGTCAGCATGGATATGCTGTGAGCACGTCTGAAATTGATCCCGGGGTCTCGGGCATCAGTGCTCCAGTAATGAAAGGGAGTAAATTGATCGGTGCAATATCAGTGATGGCTCCAGCACATCGTGTTGAAGCACACAAGCAGCGTATCATTTTACATGTATTACAGGCCGCGCGAGCGTTGCCACCAGAAAGGTAATATTCATCATGTTAGGTTTGTTCAAACGCTATCGCTTGAATCGACATCATCCAGTTCATGTTTCTCCGTTCACGTTCCTAACTGCTTGTGAACGTGTAAAACCGATGTCATTGCTAGAGTTTGAATCTGCACAACAGAGCTTAGAATCAGTGTCTGATTGGCTGTATCAACAAACGTCACCAACACAATATTGTGATGGTGGACATTTGATTCTTCGCGACGAAGCTGATTACCGTTACCAAGATTTACTTTTAAGACACATGACAATGCAATCAGTGCCTGTTTCTCTGGTTAATTGTCATGAATTGATCCTTGATGCTTTGCCAATATTGACGGCTAACGAAGAGTCGGTTGGATTTGTACATATTGGTAATAGCTTTGAAATGAAACAAACATTAGATCCACAGTTAGGATCCGCATACCATTTCGTATTGTCACGATATTCAAACACCCAATTGTTTTGTATCGGGGTCGATCCAGAACACGAGTCGAGCCAACGTTTTGAATACGCAGAAGATATGGGATGCAATTGGTTAACTGCAGAAGAGAGTGGCTTTGGATATCGTAGCCAACTTAAAAGCCAATTAAGTGATTACATTGATCGCTCTGAACATGTAGTACTAACTGTGGATCTAGCCTCTTTAGTACCAAGTAATGGTGTTAACGGCCCTAAAACGCTCGATTTGCAAACCGTAATAAGTGTATTCGTGCAAGCCGTAGCATCGGGTAAACTCAAATTGATTCAATTGGTGGGTGGGAGTGATAAATTAATTTATTCACGCCAAACTAAAGCGCTTATCGATGAACTGTGTCTCTTATCGACTGAAGTGATGCATGTTGCGTAGTTTGTATTGCTGTCGGGGCGATATGAATGAAAAACAATCCCTCGCTTGGCGAGGGATTTCTCTATTTGAAGGGTAAGAATTAGGCCGCGATCATTTGCTGAGCTAATTCCTTGCCACTCCCTCTGATTCGAGACACTTTTTCTTCAAAGGAAGCCGGTATATTAAGTACTTTGGCATCTTGGTGTTCAGCAATATAAATAATCTTTTGTTTTTCTCCTAATAACTCATCCCAATTTTGGTGGATATCACGAGAAAAATGCAAAGTGAACGCCAGTTTAGACGAAATCTTTGCTTTGTCAGGGCAGTCAAAATGTTCGATTGCATCGACCATATTTTCTGGGAATTTCCAGCTCTTAGCTAGCATTGCCCCAAGTCTTGGTGATGATACGCCGAGTAATTCTTCTTCCACTGCCAGAGCTGATTCTCCGGCTTTCACTCGCTCGCTAATGAGTTTTGCTTGTTCGGGTATCAGTGAGTGAATAATCAGTTCACCTATATCATGCAAAACACCTGTAGTAAAAGCTTCACTGGTATCTAAACCAATCTGTTCTGCGATTTTTTTGGTAATGAGGGCTGTTTCAAATGTATTGGTCCAGTAAGTATCAAGATCAAGTGTCTCTAGATCTGAGAACGTATTTGAGAGTACTGAAGCAACGACTAAGGTTCTTACGGACTCCATACCAACTCGAATCAGTGCATCATTAATTGTTGAAACATCTCGTTGTCCACCGAAGTAAGCTGAGTTAGCCATTCGTAGTAAACGTGCGCTTAGTAACTGATCCAACTCCATTTTTTGTGCCAATAACTTAAAGTCGATCTCTTCTTTATTGACTAAGTCGAGTAAGTCTTGCAAAACTTTCGATAATCTTGGAATTTCGTTTAACCGATTGAGTATTGTGGCTTGAATCATTATTTTTCTCTCCAATCATAGGCAACCAGGCAAACCTTATTGCTATATGGTTGTATATTTATTAGGCCTATATTCAAGATTCCACTCACTGCTGGTGAAGTATCACTTACTGCATGTACGTCGGTGTATGGATCTCGCCCCCAAGGTCATCTATTTTTCGTGCGCATGATTCAGGGTCTATTTAATATAGAACAAGATATGAGTAACTGACAAAAATCGAAATAGAACACTACTTTAGGGTAAATATCGAGGGTATTAAAATAGTAGGGGTACTTAAGATTTTGAATTTAAATGATATATTTTTGATTTCTGGCTCATTATTAATCAATATGACAATTATTTGACCTATGCTTGATACAAAACTGTTGGCAGGCGTTTTAAAATTTATCCCATAACTTTATGGGGAGATTAACTCATGTCATTACATTGGCGCGGTACAAGAAATAAATACGGTTTTGTCATGCTTGGTGCGTTTGCTGCTTTGTTACTACCGACTTGTTTTATCACCACGCCTATTAATCTCCTTTCTGATCCAAACTCTGCTTTGGCTGGCTTTTGGTATTATTTGTCTGCGACCGGCACGGGAATCGGGGGGATCATGACACTTGCTGTTCTCTTCATGTTGAGTTTTTGGAAGTCGCAATATTCTCGTAAGCAAAAGCTCAATTTTGTGTTGCAGTTTGTTGTATTACTGCTGTTGGCATTTATGTTGAAAAGTGGGATCAAATCAGTCACTGAAAGCCCTCGCCCTTATACTCAAGCAATGACTGAAGCGTTAGTTATTCCTGAGCCTCAACATTTTTATAAGCTCGATGAAGCGCAAAAAATACGTGCAATGAAAAAGATGGAAAAGAGAGTGTCACCTTGGCGTATAAAAAGCTGGCAAAGTGAAATGAACTATTCATTTCCATCAGGACACACAGTATTCGCCGCCATTTGTTTAGTCTTTTTTGGTGCACTATTAATGGATCAAAAACGTTATGCGACGTGTAACTTACTATTAATATGGGCGTTAGGTGTCGCCTATTCACGTATGTGGTTAGGCATGCATCGTCCGGAAGATTTATACGGAGCTGTGGCTTTAGCTACCTTATTATATTGGCGAGTACCAAAGCGCTATCTTGTGGTAAATCATCCAAGGGTTATGCCATGGTTGCAAAAGTTTCATTTGATGGGATAGAAAAGGGCCATGGTTAATGGCCCTTGTAGGTGTTTTCCGCTGGTTAAGGAAATATCTGTGTTACATCACTAGTGCAGAAATCACACCAATTATGCCGCCGAAGACACCACCCCAAACCACGAGCCATCCTAGATGTTCGCGAATCATTTTTTGTACCATCTCTTTGACCATTTTAGGTGTCAGTTCGTTCAGACGCTGCTCAATGATGGCTTCTACATCGTCTTTAATACCGTCTTTCATTGAACCTGATTGTAACTGCTCTTTTAACGCCTGCTTAACGGGTTCACTCTGACTGATATCAACCATAGCGTCTTGCATTTTTTCAACAAAAGGTTGTTTAAGCGGTTGCAGAGCGTCTGTGCCACCGAACATTGAAAGCATTCCACCAAATGAAGAGTTACTGATTACGTTAACCAAAGAATCGAAGGTTGGATTAAAGTCGACTTTAGCGATGACTGGTTCTAGGTTAATGCCTTTGTCGCCAGACATTTCTTTATTTAAAAAGCGATCAATATTCTCAGCAGTAAAAAACTGCTCCATCATTAGTGTCTTGATTGCACCTTTAAAAGCTTCAAAACGAGCCGGAATAACACCTGAGCCGTATAATCCAGGTACCTTCTCAAATAGCATGTGGATAGCTAACCAGTTAGTGATCGCCCCTGAGAAAGCGAATAAGCCTGCATACATAACAATGGTGTTTTGAGTGTAGTAGCCAGCGCCAAGCAAAATCAGAGAGATAATATTAGTAACGAAACTCTTATTCATATTGTTCTAGGTTCTGTTCGTGATGGAAAGAAATGCTAGAGATTTTAAGAGAAAAATGAACGAGGGGAAAGAGTTGAATTTGTTAGTAATATTTTATACCCACAATGACCTCTTGATATAGGATTCAGTGTTTCATTAACAAGTAAAATCTTACTATTACTCTGTTAATCTCACTAAGCTTACGAAAGCACTTTATTGGGACTTATCGTGGAGAACTTTTATGATAATCTGTTGACTATTAAGGTAATGGAACAAACTATTCGCATGTGATTAGAGAGTGTTATGTCTAAGTTGAGCAACTCCATAGAAAAAAAACTGCGTCGATGGGCGTTTAACTCCCCGTGGTTAAATAAAAGCTGTGTGTGGTTAGATAAACGAAAGTCTCTGAATATTCCTCTTTTATGTAAAATTTATCCTAACAACATTGACTTGAAAAATAAGCTTGTTATCGCTCAATCCACTTTAAACTGCCTGTTTTCAGACATCCGTGTACGTGATGATAATGATATTCCTAAAAAAATTTGGATCTATTGGGCGCAGGGATACGATAGTGCACCTGATATTGTCAAGGTCGCTTACCACTATTGGCAAACAATGAATCCCGACTATGACGTATGCTTTTTAGATGAAAAAAAGATCCAAAGCTATTTTGATTTTCAGTCCTTATTTTATAACTTTAGCCTTGATGCTGGCGCTGCTCACAAATCAGATTTCATTCGGGTGTATTTATTAAGCCGCTATGGTGGCGTTTGGGTGGATAGTACAACGTTTTGCTGGAAGCCTTTGGATAGTTGGTTGCAGTATGAAACCAAAGGCTGCGGTTTATTTTTATTCAAACAAACACAGGATAGACCGGATAGACAAATTAAAAATTGGTTCATGGCATCAGCAAAAGGAAATCCAGTGATGGTTTCTTTATTACATGCTTTGGCTGCATATAATTTTAAACCTCGACAACAAACCTTATCGATTACTCGTTTTAAAGAGTATCAAGATTGTCCGGGCATTAGCCATGAAGGTACGGGATTAGAACTTCTTAATGCGTTAGAAGAACAAGGTAGATTCCCATATTTTTATTTTCACTATTTATTTAATGAAGTGGTCAAAAGTGGCGATGCGTTAGCATGTTGGAGTATCGCCAAGCATACACGTAATGAACATACTAATGCTGGCAGTGAAATCGGCGATGCTCTAGTTAGTAAGCAAAATTACAAGACTAAATATCGTCAATCGGATGAATATCGAGAACGGGTAGCGTTATTAGAAAAAATAACCGCCTCACAAAGAGACGGTTAATATAGGAAACGATCGATAAGAAACGACACAGGACGACGACGGTCAAATCAAATCGATCGTTATTGGATGTTCAGTTAGTCAACGAGTGCTGGCTCAACCATTTGTTGTTTTAGGTACAACACATTGGTTAGTCCAACAAGCTTGTTTTCTTTAAATAAGTTATCAATTTGCTCATCACTAAAGTTATCGGTTTTGTAACCGATGATGTGCATAGAATCACCAGGCTGAAGGAAGTTTTCTGTGCCCCAAGTGGTATAGTTTGGCGCGCCTGTATAAAGAATCAGTTCTTCAGGATAACCTTGAGCAGCTAGTGTTGGTAGAATCTCATCAAATATACCGTGTTCTTGTTGGCCATTGATTGCTTCAACCATCCAAGTATCTAATGCTTGACCAAAGAGTTTCATTTCGTCAATTCGTAGTGGTTGAGTCGTCAGGTGTGCTTCTTCACCGTCACGTTCAATATAAGAAACTAAGCTTAGGTTATTTAGATTATCAATTTGGTTGATTGACCACCAAGTTGGGTGAATCCCTTTTGATGCTTGACCCCATGATTTACGTGAACTGATTTTTGTTGCACCTTCTAAGCTACGGATAGTCACGTCATTACCGACCGTAAGTTGAAGTGGGATCAGTTTTGATACTTTGTTGTCTGTATATTCGATGGTGTAACGAATAACAAACTCAGGTTCAATATCTACTTTGCTGCCGCGCTCCGGATAATGAGTAGCATCACCATTCGTTAGCGAGCTAGCGTTTTGATCGATAATGAAAATACCACTAGGGATCTCAGATTCATGTACATTTTCTGCACTTGAAAGGTGGCCAAAGTAATTACCAATAACTCCGATTGTAATAGAACTCACAATATCTCCTGGATCTTAGATCTGTCTAATTATTTGCAGGATTCTCACTACACCAGCTCGATAGTTTGAATCATTATCATGTATTGAGTGGCATAGGGCTGCTTTGATTTTATAACCAAGCTACCTTATATGTTTTAACTCTCTTGGACGCGGAGCTATGCAAACATTGGCAATGAAAGCAACTTGAGTATAACGGCACTAAACTAACATAAGTGGAATTAAGTTTTGTCTAAGATGGGGCGGTTTAAGTGTTGGGGAAATCACATAATATAGTGGGGGAAATGAGTTTTATGGTTTTTATGTCTTTAATCCATCATTTAGCCATCTAGATAGATAAAAAGCAGTAAAAAGGGCGAAATGTTAATTTTTAAAACATTTCACTAATCTTTAGAGAAGAAATTCGCTAAAAGTAACATTTTAATCGCATTTATGTAGCAAATTTATCTATAAACCTTTATGTTATATGAAATTTTGTACTGTCATTGATGGTGAAGGATTCATCATAGCTCAATCAAATGGACAAAATGTTTTATAGATCGAGTTTTTTCAAATAATGAGAAATTGTTAACTTAATAGGGCGATAATATCACTTTGATATGAAATGGCATTCATTTTTGACAGTAGAAAGTCGATTTTGTGATGTCCCATAGTAAAAATAGCCTTAACGTACAATTTTCCATTCTTTCTGCTTTAAGACGGCCGCTAAACTCGGCTGTTCTCTTCAGGTTTTCTCACCAAAAACGCTTCGTGTAAGCGTTTACATATAAATTGTGTAAATCCTCTGTTTGTTAATAGAAATAGCAATGTTAGTAAGTGATCTTTATCACTAAAATAGATAGTCATTACCAATTTTTTATGTTTTTAATTTAAAATTTATACATTAAATTCAACATATTATATGGATTTAAACGGCGTTGATAAGGCTTTTAATTGTTGTGATTAATCTTACATTTTACGTTATTGGAAACGTTTACAATCCTCGCCATTACTTATAACTATTACACAAATGTAATCTCGTTATCGCAAAGACCTATTTGGCAAAGGTAGCCTGTCTTTTAGATGCTTGATTACGAAAACAGGACCACAATAATGTCGAACATAGAACATGGTTTGGGATTCATTGACATTTTGGTATTCGCCATTTATGTCGCGATTATCATCGGGGTTGGCCTTTGGGTTTCTCGTGATAAAAAAGGATCTCAAAAAAGCACAGAAGATTACTTCCTTGCTGGTAAATCCCTACCTTGGTGGGCGGTTGGTGCATCTTTAATTGCTGCTAATATCTCAGCTGAACAGTTTATTGGTATGTCTGGCTCTGGCTATTCTATTGGTTTAGCGATTGCCTCTTATGAGTGGATGTCAGCGTTAACGCTAGTTATCGTTGGTAAATACTTTTTGCCCGTTTTTATTCAAAAGGGTATCTACACTATCCCTGAGTTTGTGGAAAAGCGTTTCAACAAACAGTTAAAAACCATTTTGGCCGTATTTTGGATAGCACTTTACGTTTTTGTAAACCTCACCTCTGTACTTTATCTTGGCGGTCTGGCTCTTGAAACTATTTTGGGTATTCCATTGATGTATTCCATCATTGGTCTTGCCCTATTTGCTTTGGTTTATTCGATTTATGGTGGTTTGTCCGCTGTCGTTTGGACCGATGTAATCCAAGTCTTCTTCTTAGTACTTGGTGGCTTGCTAACGACTTACATGGCGGTCGGTTTCCTCGGTGGTGATGCGGGTTGGTTTGCTGGCTTTAACAAAATGATGGATGTTGCACCTGAGCATTTCCAAATGATACTTGATCAGAGTAATCCTCAGTTTATGAACTTACCTGGTATTGCGGTATTGATTGGCGGTTTATGGGTAGCGAACTTGTATTACTGGGGATTCAACCAATACATTATTCAACGTACATTGGCTGCAAAATCAGTTCCTGAAGCGCAAAAAGGGATTATGTTTGCAGCTTACTTGAAATTGATCGTTCCTTTCCTTGTTGTATTACCAGGTATTGCCGCGTTTGTGATTACATCTGATCCGTCTTTAATGGCGTCGTTAGGTGATGCTGCTCAGCAAAATATTCCTAGTCTTGCTCATGCGGATAAAGCGTACCCATGGTTAACTCAGTTCTTACCTGTGGGGGTTAAAGGGGTGGTATTCGCGGCTCTTGCGGCAGCGATTGTGTCTTCTTTGGCTTCTATGCTGAACTCGACAGCGACCATCTTTACCATGGATATCTACAAAGAATATATCTCACCGAAAGCCGGCGATCATAAATTGGTTAATGTTGGTCGTTTAGCTGCCATTGTTGCGCTTGTTATTGCGTGTCTGGTTGCGCCACTGCTAGGTAATATTGGTCAAGCATTCCAATATATTCAAGAGTATACAGGTATTGTGAGTCCTGGCATTTTGGCCGTGTTCATGCTTGGTTTGTTCTGGAAGAAAACAACGTCTAAAGGGGCAATCGTTGGTGTTGTGGCATCAATCCCTGTGGCGTTGTTCTTAAAACTTATGCCGCTGCATATGCCATTTATGGACCAAATGCTGTACACATTAATTATTACTATCGTTGTCATTGCTCTAACCAGCTTGAGTACGTCTGACATGGATGATGATCCAAAAGCGATTACGATGACTGCCTCTATGTTCCATACCGAACGCAGTTTTAATTTAGCTTCTTACGCAATCATGATTATCCTAGCAGTGTTGTACACCCTGTTCTGGTAATATTCGTGCTATTAAGTAGCGCTATATGACATTAAAAACCTCAATAGTGATATTGAGGTTTTTTTATATAGTTGAATGATGGTTCGCCGATAGCATAGCGAGTTTCGAAAGGAGAAATGCATGGAATCTACCTTGCTACCCAATATCACCAGTTTTCTAAAGGGGTTAGCGCCTTTTCAGCAATTGCCTTTTGAAGTGCTGGAAACCATCTCAACCCAAATCGAAATTGTTTTCTTGGGTAAAGGAGAGCCATTAAACACCCCATCTAAGCCCCATCAACATCTTTATATTGTTCGAACCGGAGCCGTGGAGCAGCGCTTCCCTGATGGTTCATTACGCTCTAGGCTGGGGGAGAATGACCTTTTTGGTTTTAGCCTCAACAATGATGCCGACATCCCGGCTTATCAGACGACAGCACTGCAAAATACCTTATTGTATCAACTAGATTATTCTGATCTGTTACAAGCCATCTCTGATTTTCCTGCGGTAGCGGAGCAATTAGCTTTGAATGCTAATTCTCGTTTGCAGTCAAGTTTAAACGTAAAGTGGAATCAAACTGATAAAGGGCTGTTTTTTGAGCCGATTAAAGATGTCGCGAGTCGTAATATTGCGGTCGCAACACCAGAAATGACGATTCAGCAGGTCGCTTATTTGATGCGTCATGAGAAAAATTGTACGTGTGCGGTTATCGTGGAAGACCATCGTTTGGTTGGCATGGTGACAGATAAAGATATGACTAAACGGGTCGTGGCTCTTGCTGTTGATGTCCATCAACCGATTACCACGATAATGACCCAGACGCCATTTACCGTCATGCAAGATGAGCTGGTGCTGACTGCGGTTTCTATTATGATGAAACACAACATCCAGAACTTACCCGTACTGGATGATGATCATCAGGTCGTTGGGCTGATTACACCGCAGCAAATGGTCTTGCAGCATAGTGTGCAAGCTGTTTTCTTGATCGAAAAAATCAGCCGAGCTGAGTCGGTGGATGAACTTGCATCGTTGAAAGCCGAGCGGCAAGCAGTATTTGAAGCGATGGCTGAAGCCAATTTGCCTGCGAAGTTGATTGGGCGAGTGCTCAGCATGATTTATGACGCGTTTACACGTCGTTTAATTGAGTTCTCAGAATTAGCATTGGGGCCTGCCCCCTGCGCTTATGCGTGGATTGCCGCCGGTTCTCATGCGCGAGAAGAAATCCATCTCGGTTCGGATCAAGATAATGCGCTCGTGTTAGATAGCCATGCGACTGAAAGCGATCGTGTTTATTTTAGTCACCTTGCCATGACGGTGTGTAAAGGGTTAGACCAATGCGGTTACACGATTTGTAGTGGGCGATTCATGGCCGCTACCCCAAAATGGTGTCAGACCCTACACGTGTGGCAAGAGTATTATCGAAAATGGGCCAGTAACCCAGAATACGACATGTTACTTAATTTGACTGTATTTTTAGATATCCGTTTCTTACATGGTGATGAGACGTTATTTGAACAATTAGAGCAGTGGCGGATTCAACAAGTAACGGGCAATACTGTGCTCATGTCGGCTTTGGTACGAAATACGTTACGGATACGTCCACCGCTAGGGATTTTCCATAATTTAGTGTTGGAAAAAGACGGTAACAATGAAAACAGTTTGAATATTAAAAAGGCGGCGATCAGTTGTTTGGTGGACTTAGCGCGTATTTATGTTCTTCATGAAGGTGGTAAGTCTCTTAATACGGAGGAGCGTTTTCAGGAAGCGTATCAGTGTGATGTGATCAACGAAAGTTCCTATCAAGATTTACTGGGTACTTATCACTTTGTTAACCAACTGCGTTATCGGCATCATTTGGAATGTTTACAGCATAGCGAGGAAGTGAGTAATTACTTACAGCCTGACCACTTTAGTAGTTTTGATCGTCAACATCTCAAAGACGCTTTCCGAATTATTTCTGGATTTCAAGATGCGCTAAAAATGCGGTTTGGCGGGTAAGTAACGATGCGGTTTGGACTAAAGCTCGATAGTTATCATCATTTGGCTAAGCAGAAAAAGGAATTTGTTAAGCGATACAGCGATCAAAAAGAGGACCCACTATTAAAGCCGTACTTTGAGCAGATATTGCCGAGTCGGAAACAGGATGTTCGTGAGCTAAAACTGCTAGTTTTGGACTTTGAAACCACAGGATTTGATCCGATGAATGATTCTGTGTTGAGTATGGGGTGGGTCGAAGTGTCTCATCGTTGTATTCAACTGACTTCGGCCAGGCACCTGTTTGTGCGTAACCATACTCCGGTGAAGGTTGAATCGGTTAAAGTGCATCATATTGTTCCAGAAAAGCTCAATTCAGAAGGTATCGGTATCGATGAGGCTTTTGGTCAACTCCTAGAGGCGATGGCGGGGAAGGTAGTGGTGGCACACGGTTGTGTCATAGAAAGACGTTTTCTTGCGCATTATATTCAGTCTCGTTTTGAACTTTCTGAACTGCCAGTTATTTGGTTAGATACCTTAAAAATTGAGCAAAAGCGGCAAGATTTTCATAAAGGCGATCCCGATGTGAGATTGGCTGTAGTGAGACGTCGATATGGGCTACCCGCTTATTTAGCGCATCATGCATTAGTCGATGCATTATCTACAGCCGAAGTGTACCTCGCGCAGATACACGCATTATTCAATCAAGATAAAGCCCCGCTTGAAGTGATGATGAAATTGTCACAATAATAAAAAAGCGCATTCATTAACATGAATGCGCTTTTGATGTGTTTTTTCGGTTAATAGAAATCTACATATAACGTTCGATCTTTGATTTTGACTTTGGTTTCGCCTTTTACCGCATCCGATTGTTTAATGTATTTCACATCAATATCTTTGTCTGGAATCCCCACTTTATAGAAATAAGGGCGAATCATATGGTATTCCAAATTCGCCAAGTTTTTAAATTGCTTAGAACCAGTATGTTGGGTCATCCATTGGCTCATTTTTTCTTTATCAACAGTGGCGACTACATGATCATACTGAGCGGTATCATCGATATAATCATGGACATCGTTATGTTCGATGACTTGCGCCATCACAATCCTAGTGGCGTTGTAGCGAGTGTTGTAGGTGTAGGTTTGGAATGCTAGAGGAATAAGCAATAGCAAAATATTCACATAGCGTAACCAAGGTGTTTTGACCAAAAATACCACCATCGCGATACCTAAAGGCAATGTGATCCCCGAACGTAGCGGAACATGAACCCCTAACACGATAACACTGGCATATATAGAAATAATGACGGCGACTACAGTGAGGTAGTATTTCACATTGTCTTTCACCGTCAGTAGGGCAATCACCAACGCTGGTAAATAGAACCAAGCGCTGAGTTCTGCAATAAACTTCGCGTTACGGACAAAGTCATCTAAGCTTCGATCAAAGTTAGCGACTAATGAAGCTAAACCATGTACTGGATTTTCTTTGCGCCATGTTGCCATCTGCATAAAATGCGCGTTGCCTTCAACTAATCCGGTATATAGGTAAATTAAACCGTTAGCAACTGCATACCCTAATACGTAGCCTGCTGCCCACCAGAGCATGAAGACTATCCATTCTTTGAAACTGCTCTGTTTTAGCTGTGCTAGATAAATCAAAGGCATGACAAAATAAAACGCTGGGTAGGTAGCAAACAACAACACACCAGACAGAAGCAGCATTTTAGCGACAGAAATACGTTCTCGGTAATAGCTGAAGAGTGCCAGCATAATACAGCCTGGATAGAGCGTCATTGGCCATTTGAACAGCATAGTGAAATATGGAATGTTCATGACTGTCATGGCAAAAAGCAGTGCTAGCCATTTGTCTTTTTTCAGCGCCATTGACACGTTATAACCAAAAATACCAATGAATAGATAACAGATAGCATTGGCCAGTTGCGCGTTCATCGAACGGCTAAATTCAAAAAGTGCAAAGTTTATCCATCGACCTTCAGAAGTAAACTTACCTGTGTAGTCGGCCATATAAGGTAGCGCGTCATGAGCGATATTGACCAACACCGAGGTGTAGGCGTTATGAACAGTTACAGCAGCACATACAAGCAAAATAAGTACTCGAATAATCGTATAGATATTCCAAGGCTTATTTTCATTTAGTGCAGAGCCAACGATAGTATTCATACTCACCCCTTGTTTAAATATTCGTTGGTAGCCCAGATAATTCATCGTCATCGAAACGAAGATACTAAAGAATTGACCTAGGTAAGCATTAAGGTGCAATTCCGAAACAAGTAAAAACAGACTTAGTGTACTAGCCCCTAATGAGGCTAAATTGACAATCACAAACGGAATAAATTGGCCAGACTCACTTTTACTATTAAATACGAAACCTCGATTTAATAAAAAACTGCATAAAACACCGATACAGTAAGCGAGTATGGAAGCCAAAATATAATTATTAATTTGTTGGTAAATAGCAACAAAAGAGAGATAAGAGACGGCGGTATTAAAACCGCCGACCATAATAAAGCGCATCTTTTGCTGTAGGTTCGTACAAATTAACGCATTAACTTGACTGAGACGTTTCATCATCGCGCTCTTTACCTACATTTTTCTTCACAATATACAGTGGACGATTTTTCGACTCATTGTAAATTCGTGCAATGTATTCACCAAGAATACCAATTGAAATCAGTTGAACCCCGCCAATAAAGAGCATTGCCACGAGCATCGATGCCCAACCTGATTGCCAATGATCAGTCGCCAAACGCACGTAAACGGTATAGAACAACATTAAAATGGCGATAGCCGATGACGTAAAGCCCATGAAAATAGAGAGCTTTAATGGCTTAACTGAGAAAGATAAAATGCCATCTAACCCAAATTTTAGCATTTTGCGTAATGGGTATTTCGTTTCACCAGCAAAGCGCGGGTTACGCTGATAACGAATTGAGGTTTGATTGAAACCAATCCAACTTACCATACCGCGGATGAAGCGGTTTTTTTCTGGCATCGCATTAAGCTGATCAACGACTTGGCGGTCCATCAAGCGAAAATCACCAGTATCAAGAGGAATCGGCACCTCTGATAGGTAATTCAGAATTCGGTAGAACCATTTGGCTGAAGCCAATTTAAAAGGAGATTCCCCTTCACGAGATTCACGCGTACCATAAACCACATCGTAGCCTTTTTGCCACAAATCGATCATGTCTTTAATTAAGTGTGGTGGATCTTGCAAATCAGCATCAATTAATACGACCGCATCTCCACTGGCTGCTTGAATACCCGCACTGACTGCTGGCTGGTGGCCAAAGTTTCGAGAAAATGAAATGAGGTGAACATTACTGTGCTGTTTACTGTGTTTCAACAATTTTGCTTCTGTATCATCGGCGCTGCCGTCATTAACAAACAGCAGTTCTAGGTCATATCCATCGATACTATTTGCTAGGTTAAGTAACTCTTCTACTGTGTAGTCGATCACCTCGCTTTCGTTATAGCAAGGCACGACAATCGATACCGTTTTATTCATATTCGTTACCTACATTTTCCCAAAAATGGGGCTCAAACCATTACTTGCACAATGAGTGGGGCACTAGTTAACCTTTTTCTTTCATTTAAACAAAGAGTTATTTTACTTTGCTTCTATTGTAAGATTAAATTCTAGTCGCTTATTTTATTGATGAATAGGTTAGGTGCTTCTGATATTCACCGTTTTATTTAGTCAGTGTATTTGAACAAGGTTATATCAGGGAAAAAACAAGGCAATGTAAATAATCTGCCACAACTAAGGCATCTTTTTATTGGGATATAAAACTGAGTTCTTATTTGCGAAATAGAAGGGATAGCATGGGACTATCCCTTGAAATGCGTCATTTTTTTGATGGGTGATAATACAATATTGACATGGAAACGGGGAGCTGTAACCGCTCTTTTTCTGCAGTAGTCGGTTTATGATTGTGAATATCATTTGTGTCGCAAATAATTGTCCACTGTTGTATTTTATCATGAGGCAGTGTAAATCGTGCTGGTGCGCGGGTTTGGTTTATTAAATAGAGTAACTCGTCGCCATTATCACCAATGCCTAAATGTAATGCGACGCATGATAATTTGTCCCAATCATCCATTTCCATTAATTCGCCATCAACTCGACGCCAAAATACTCGGTTATGATTACGGCTTTCGCCGCTAAATGCGCGAATAAAAGGCACCATATAGGTTTGTCTTGCCTCGACCAGCTTACCAACCCACCGCTTAAATGCTTGCTTTGTGGGCGTCAGTTGCCAATCTAACCAACTGATTTCATTATCTTGGCAATAGGCGTTGTTGTTTCCTCCTTGGGAATGAGAAAGAAGGTCTGCAGTGAGAATATGTGGAATACCAAATGCGAATAGTAGGCTAGCGATCATGTTCCGTTTTTGTTTTTCTCGTTTACTACGGATGGTGACATTGGTTGTTTCACCTTCTACACCATAGTTATCAGAACGGTTATCACCATGGCCATCTCGGTTTTGTTCTCCATTAGCATTGTTATGTTTGTGCTTATAAGAGACCAAATCTTGTAATGTAAATCCATCATGGTAGGTGATGTAGTTGACGGTTAATTTAAACGGCCAGTTAGAGGCGCTATAAAGATCGCGTGATCCCATGATTCGGGTGGCAAACTCTTTTAAATAGCCGGAATCACCACGCCAGAAACTACGTGCAATATCGCGTAATTTATCATTGGTTTCATTCCAACCAAATGGAAAGTTACCGACCTGATAACCATTAGGCCCAATGTCCCATGGTTCTGCAATGAGCTTAATGTCTTTCAATATTGGGTCTTGAGCCACGGCTTTGAAAAAAGCCGCTTCAGGGCTAAAGTTATCGCCATTGCGACCTAATGTTGCCGCTAGATCAAACCGAAACCCATCCACATGATAATGTTCTACCCAATACCGTAACGTATCCATCACGAGATTCAGTGAAGCTTGATAGGACAAATTCACCGTATTACCACAGCCAGTAAAGTTGGCAAAGTGGGGGCCGTGGATCAGGTAATATCTTGGATCAAGGGCTTTTAAATTAAATACCGGCCCGTTTTCCCCGCCTTCAGCGGTATGGTTGTACACCACGTCTAATATCACTTCGATGCCCGCTTTATGAAGCTCTCGAACAACGGTTTTAAATTCAGTGACAGCGTCGTTATCGGCATAGCGAGGATCTGGAGCCATAAATGCGTATGGATTGTATCCCCAATAATTCACTTTGCCGGTTTCTAACAAGTGGGGTTCATGCATACAGGCTGCAATGGGCAGTAGTTGGAGGGTGGTAATATGTTGCTCATGGTAAAATTCGAGCATAGATGGGCTAATCAAGCCTAGGTATGTTCCCCGTTGTGATTCGGTTAACTCAGGATTAAGCTGTGTTGTTCCTTTTACGTGCGTTTCAAACAGAATCATTTCATCACGAGCATAGTGTGGTGATGTTGTTTGCTGCCAATCAAATTGATCATTTACGACAATACATTTAGGGAGTGTAAAGCTTTCTTCACTATTAAATGGTGGTTCGTAAGTTAATGGGCCTGATAATGCTTTAGCGTAAGGATCTGAAATATAATGAGATTGGCCGCTTGATTGAATAATAAACCCATAGTGTTGCCCTGCTTTTATATCAGGAACAAAAATATGTTTGATCCCAGCATAGTCGCTAGGAAAAGAGTGAGTTGTGTAGCTACCGTCAGAGGCAAACAAGGCTAACACAATATCACGGCTAGCCGGAGCGTACACTGCAAAGTTACATCCGCTATTATTCAAAGTCGCCCCAAGCGGGTATGGACGTGAGACCATGTTATTCATATTGTTATCGATATCGTTCTTCCATGTTGCTGAACTAACGTTGTTGCATACATTCAGTAAAAGGCTTTGTTACTGATTGGTCAAGTAACTTGTACAAAAAATGACAGGAATAACCATATGATTATACCCAAGTAACCTCATGATTCTGTCTCATCGATAGTGTGCTCGATCTTAGGCAAGGCACTGATTTGAAGTCATATCATTCTTTAAATGAGTATGCTTGATTAATACATGGTGGTTGGTATAACGATAGTGACTCAAAATACGACGTCTAGAAGTGTATGATTCAATTAAAGTTTGAGGGGATTTTCTAACGGATAGGTTTTCTTGCTAGGGTAAGTGGAATCGATGATGCCACTTTTAACAATAGTAAGGTAGTATATACTCAAATGACATCATGATACTGGATTATTCTTAACCCTTTTACAGAAAGCATTGACGATCAATCCAGAATCAATACAGCAATACGTGAAATGGTTTAAGGATAAGAACACTGACGTTCATGCCCTGATAAACGATTTCCCCTAGAGAAGAAAGAATACGATTAGATGAATACCATTGGGATTGCCATTGGTGTGCTGGGTGTTTCGCTCATTCTTATTTTCGTTTGGATGATTACGCTATCAATGCGTCGCCGCCGAATGGAAGCTGAAAAAGTAGCGAAAGAGGAAGCATATCGAAAAGCACTGCAACGCATGCGAGATCAGGAACATAAAGAGCGTTTGTTTAAAGCGGAGTCTGGTCATGTGCCTACCATGCTACATTTGGCAAAGGAAGCTGAACGGAAAAATTATAAGGAAGCTTTGTTTTGGTATGAAAAAGCGGCGCTAATGGACAACCTTAACGGTATGTATGGTTTAGTTCGTATTTGTCGCCGTATGCAAGAAGACTTGATTTTACGTGAGAAACTCAAATTTTGGGAACTCTATATAAAAGCGATAGAGGGAGATACTCATGCAAAATTGGAAGCGGGTAAATTATTGGTTTATGGCCGTGGTACTGAAATTAATGTCACAAAAGGTTTGCAGCTAATTCATGCTGCTGCAGAGAATCGCCTTATCGAAGCGATGATTTTCTTAGGTGATTGGGCGACATCCAAAGACAATATTTCACAGTCTCCTAGTGACTCTACTTATTGGTATTACAAAGCCGCGAAACTTGACGACAAAGTTGGAATGATGAAGCTAGGGCTCAATTACTTGCATGGAATTGGGGTGTCTATCGAACATCGTAAAGCCTGTTATTGGTTAGAGCGTTCTGCAGAGCAAGGTAATGCTGAAGCGATGTATTACGCTGGTGATGCTTGGATGGATTACGGGGTCAATGGGAACGCTATTTCTTATATATGGCTCTTTTTGTCGGCATACTTTGGGTTTGAACCAGCGGCAGTATTACGTGATAATGTGGGGACAAAAATTGGTGTTGATTCTGTCGTCGGGCTTCAATCTCTAGCGAAACCACTCCAGAAAAAAATCTCGACCAATTCGGTTCACAAACATTCCATTATTCGTGCCTTAAATAAACTCTATAAACGACCAATTCCCATTCCACATAAGGGAGAAGAGGTTGATGATGAAGAAATTGTTGAAGCGCCAAGCCGTGATGTTATAGAAGAACTCGAAGACAATGTTGAAGTGCCTTTTGAGCCTACTGATGAAGCAGAATTGGTTCCAGAAAAGGCAAAACTGCAGTCTCAAGTGTCACCAGCGCCGTCTCCAGATTTAGGGCACTATGAAGAACACTTTGAGCCGGCCCCTAAAATCTCGCTTGATTACACTCAGAAACGTTTTTAATGCTTATGCCCAAGCAGTCTCTATTGTTTCAGCGGAAATGTATTCGATCTTAAGCAAGGCTCTGATTTGACGCTAGAGTTATTCAACGTTGACAATGTATATGAAAAAGGCCCGAGAATGTATCTCGGGCCTTTTCGTCTGTCTTTAAATCAAAGTGATGACAGCGATTAGTCTTCTGCTAATTCATACTGCTTCTTTTGCTTACTCTGACATACAGCAGCAGTGAAGACGACATCCGTTGAGCTGTTCAACGCCGTTTCTGCTGAATCTTGTAGTACACCGATAATGAAACCAACGCCAACGACTTGCATTGCCACATCATTAGAAATACCAAATAGGCTACATGCTAGTGGAATAAGTAGTAATGAACCACCAGCGACACCAGATGCGCCACATGCAGACACGGCAGCAACGAGGCTGAGTAGTAGAGCCGTCAACAAATCGACGTGTATGCCAAGCGTATTAACTGCAGCAAGAGTTAAAATGGTGATAGTGATCGCCGCACCACCCATATTAATGGTCGCACCAAGAGGAATTGAAACTGAATAAGTATCTTCATCCAATTCTAATTCTTCACAAAGGTTCATATTAACTGGGATATTGGCTGCACTTGAACGGGTAAAGAATGCAGTCACACCACTACGATATAAACATTTGAAGATCAGTGGATATGGGTTACTACCTGTTTTAATGAATACGATTAATGGGTTAACCACTAATGCAATAATTAACATTGAACCAAGTAACACTACGAGAATGTGTAAATAGCCGACTAAGGCTTCAAAACCAGTGGTGGCAAATGTTGAAGATACAAGACCGAAAATACCAAATGGTGCAAGTCGAATAATGAAGCGAACAATTTGCGATACGCCGTGGCTTAAATCTTCAAACAAACCTTTGGTGCTGTCCGATGCATGGTTTAACGCTAAACCTAAACCAATCGCCCACGCAAGAATGCCGATATAGTTAGCATTCATGAGAGCGCTAACTGGGTTATCAACCAGTTTAAATAATAGGGTTTGGAGAACTTCTGTGATGCCCTGAGGTGGTGTTGTACCTTGAGCACCTGAAACTAGCGCTAGCTCAGTTGGGAAAAGGAAGCTCATAACTACCGCTGTTAAAGCCGCAGCAAAAGTGCCAACTAAGTAAAGCACGACGATTGGTCGCATGTAGGTGCTTTTGTTTTTATTTTGATTCGCAATAGAGGCTGCGACCAACACAAACACGAGAACTGGAGCAACGGCTTTTAATGCGCCGACGAATAGACTCCCAAGTAAACCGACGCTTTTCGCGAAGTCAGGCGCTACATTGGCGACTATGATACCAAGAATGATACCTGCCAAGATTTGTAGAACCAGATTACCTCGCGCAAAACGACTTATTATATTGTTGCTTTGCATAGTTATCCCTGTAATGAATAAATTTTATGTATAGTTTTTTTAGTGCCTGCCACTAAAAGTGACCAATATTAACGTTACCAGACAATGTGTCTAGGATTTATTGTCTCACAGCAAAAAAAATTGCTTAATAAGGGGATGTGCGACAGATTTTAATCAATTTGACGCAAGTGTGTAGTCTAATTCGTTGTTAATATACGCGAGCCTAGTGGCATGTGAACTAGGCTTGTTAGGCAACAAGGTGGATATTTGGGGCGTGGGTAAATTAGTAGGAACGAGAAAAGAGTGAGTGAATAAACACTCACTGATCCATTTTTGCTTTTTGATGCATGATATCGGTAACCACAATCGTGATAGGAACTCGAAGAGTGAGTTGTTCTCCATTTTTAAAATTGAGTTTTAACTGAATGTGTTTGTTCTTTTCTAGAGGTTTGACTAAGCCAATCAATTGGATATAGCTAGTATCTTGAGATAGTTGCAACGTGTTTTGTGCTGGAATAGTAAAGAATGGTGCTTTGCGATCACTGTCTGTGCCGCCACGAGAAACTTGGTCATATAACTCTGTCTTTGTCGCTGCGGTTGATGTGGCGCTAACTAAAACGCGATCTTTATTTGAGTTATTGACGATCTGAGCATAGACAGGAGCGCTGAGTTCGTTAGGTTTTGATACTTGAACATAAGGGTGAATCACTTCAATATCAGCGCTAGCAATGGCTGATTGAGCGATAAATAGTCCAGAGAGTAAAATTATCAGTGATTTCATTCGGTCATTTATTTCCAATCTAAAATGGTGAGCAGCTGAGAGAATGTAGCAATCATGTGCTAATGATCGACAGTCTACCATATTGGCAAAGTGAAGGTCGTGATAGTGGTTAGGATTAGAAGATCTGTGGCCTGTAACTAGCGGGCATTGGTGAGATGCCCGCATAGTAAATTTAGGTCATTTGGCTATATCATCATCGTCTTGCTTGGCAAATTTTTCCAATCCAAGAACAACAGCGATGGCGCAGAGCATTAGAATAACAGCTAACAGAAGTTGAGCAGGTTGTGATGTCACAGACTCAAAATGAGAGGGTGATAGGTTGTTTTGCAACAGCGGTACTTTTTCACCATGTGAGTTAACGCGCCAGCTTACTGTCTCTTTCCATGGCCAAATTTTAGGCAATGTGCCGAGCATCAGGCCTGTTAGAAACATGAGCGTTGTATCTCGGTGCTTTTTCAGTAACCAAGACAGTAAATGTGAAAAGCTTAAAATACCGACAAGGCAGCCAACGGCAAATAAACCGATAACGTCTAATTGCATTCCTTTTATCGCGCCAAGAATGGGCGCATACATCCCCAGCAATAATAAAATGAAACTACCTGAAATGCCGGGTAATATCATCGCGCAAATAGCAATCGCACCAGCTATCAGTATGTTGATACCCGATGGCTCCATAGATATAGGCTTGACGACAGTAATGCTATAAGCGATCGCAATACCTACACAGAGAAAGATCCACTGTGGTATTTGTTTTTGGTCAACTTGTTTGAGCATGTGGTACACAGAAACCAAAATTAAACCAAAAAAGAAAGACCAAGTAGGAATGGGATGACTGACCAGCAACCAGGATATCAGTTTGGCTAGTGTCAAAATACTTGTAAGAATTCCAGCAAATAAAGACATTAAAAAGAATAAGTTAATATGCTGACAAACGGCTTTAAACCCTTCTTTACGCCAAATTCCCCAAAGACTCGGGTTGATGCGTCGAATACTCTCTAACAAGGTATCGTAAACCCCAGTGATAAATGCGATTGTACCGCCAGAAACGCCAGGAACAACATCAGCAGCACCCATTGCGATGCCTTTCAAATATGTGCTTAAGTAATTCATTCAATACCTTGAAGATGTCAAATTATGTCACGCAGTATATCTAACTTTTTTGGCGTTGCGTGAAGAGTTCGTTCAGGTTTGCAAAGATTTTGCTTTTGCAAATGGTCATGAAAACGCAATTCTTGCATAATGCGAATTGCAATATGCGAAAATTTGGTCGCAAAATATCCAGATCGATAAGGGGACAATAAAAGTTTCCTTTAAAATAGGGAGTTTTAAAAGTTGGCACGCTTTCTGCTTAATACTAAGTGACCCTTTTAAAGCCGAAAGGGTCACCTAGCCAACTGACGTTGTTAGTGAATACAAATTGTTCACACTATATCTAAGCCAATCGTAGTTTTACGGTTGGCATTTTTTTTGTCTAAAGAGTCATGAACACTCAGCCATTTTTATAATGAGAGCATCGAACCATTAAATTTCATATGCTTAAGCAATTCAGATGCGGCTTTTTTTCCTTGTTCATCAAATTTCAGACCGTATACGGTGTAATGCATTAAGTCAGTGACATTACAGATGGTACCTGTCAATGGGGAGAGGTTTGAAGCTGCTGAAGATTGTAGTACTAGGCTAAGTTCATTGCCATGATCAAAAGGGCGGCTTAAGGGAGATGTGACGAAGCGACAGCCATTTTTGGAAAGGTCACGAATCTCACAGTTTGTGGTCCCTGACTGACGAATGACGTTAGCGTCAAGGCTAACACTGTATCGAGGCTCTTTACGCAGTTGAGTGACATGCATATTATTCGGTACCGACAATGCAATCATCGGTATGGGTGAGCGTTGTCTATGGACAATTTGACTACGAAAATTGATGACTGAGCCGTGACCTCGTTGTCCAATTGCCTTGCCATTTAACCAAAAACCTTCTTGGAAGAAATCATTAAAATCATCAACAGATATTTTGGGGGGCTCAACCAGAATAAATGGCAAAGAGTGACTACCAATAAAACGTGTTTTACAGGAATATTTCATCCCTACTGGTGTTGTTATATTTAAAGTAAGTTCACTGCCGTGTTCTATCAATCCTAATGCATCAGTACTATTCAATATTGTTGATGATGAATCATGCTCTGATGCTGTTGCATTTTTTTTAGGATGAGAGAGTAATTGAGAATTCATTAACCATTCCCTAGACATAATCGCGTATTGTTATTCTTACCTACTCTGGTTATTCAATACACAACACCCTTATATATAGGTGAGTATTAAATAATCACGAGATAGGTTATGTATGACGTTGTTTATACCCAAATAACCTCAATATGCTGTTGTATTGGGAATGTATTCGTTCTTAAGTATGAATACATACTTATTTTATATTGAAAATCAGTAACGTTATAAGAGCGAATAAAACTCCCCTTTGCTCGTTAATCAAGCACTGGACCTGTCACCGTAAGGATATTTGGGTTTATAAGTAAAGAAAACCGAAATATTAATAGAGTTTACTCTACATCAATTTTTTTGATAAACAAATCAGATATCTAGGTTATGTTGTTATTAACAATGTACTTAATAAAAAGAGAAGTGTATTTCTGGATAATACTGAGGGAATTAAAATAAAAAACAGGTGCGCTCTGTCACCTGTTTATGTTGATTGATTGTTTGTACTTATTAATGGTGGGCTATTCAAAAATATTAGGTTCTTTTGCTAGTTCTCGTTCCATGTCAATCAATTGCTGGCGATGGGTGAGTACGTCAGGGTTACGTTTAAGTTCTTCAATGAGGGCTTTGTCGACTTGGGAGAAGTAAATATTCTCAGCCGCTTGTCCACGCAGTTTCATCGTTTCAACAAAGTCTTTCATCATAGTCGCTCCAATCTGAGGGCTATTATTTGTGGCTAAAAGTGTGCAGCGGTGAGCTACACAACCTAGTCGGAAGTATAGTTACTAGATTGTTAAGATAAAGTTTTATGATGTTAATAAATGTTTCGATTCAATCAGAGATACGGAATCAAAGTAATAGAGACAATCGCATGATCGCTAGCTTGGGCATCATCAGCGTAATGAGGGTTAATGAGGTGACGGTCCCAAACTTTATACTCGCTGAGTGATGCGATTGGAAATTCTGCAAGCGGAGTAAATTCGCATGAGTATAGGATGTAGTCCAAGATAGAGCCATTAGCACCATGATAATGGGTCGTGGGTCTCCGTTGTGGGCTATTTTGATACCAAAATGCTCCTGAATCAAACAGTCGGTAAGGGAGAATAAGAGGCTCAGTCTCAGGTTGACGAAAGCATTGCACTGAAGTGAGTGGTGCGAATTCTTGTTGGCTAAGCTCTTGATTAAAGTCTCCCAACAACAGCACTGGATACTGGGTTTCGAGTTTGCGTTGAACTATCGCTTGGTAAAGCTGGTGGAACTCCAAAGCGCGTTGCATGGTTGAACGACATTCACCCATCCATTCTTGTTGCCATTGCTCTACGATGTCCTGATGACTTCTTTCGTTTTTAGATGTTGTTTGAGAATCTAGTCGATTGTCGTTATCAATAAAAATTGGCCGTTTAGATTTAAAGTGAACCACATAGATGTCTAACCAACCGAGTTGTGGATGATGGATACTGGCGCGAAGCGGCTGACGACTAAAAGAGAATTCTGCAGAGCTTGTTGGAGCAGTGACAGCTTGTGCATTATGAATAGGAAAGCGACTGGCTAAGGCGACTACTGGCGATGAGTATACGTATTCTTCGGATATGGTTGGTTTATCAACGCAGGCAAAATACGGATACCCCAGTTCTAGGAGTTGTAGCCGTAGCTCCTCAATAGAAAACACTTCTTGAAAGCCAATAATGTCGGCATTAATGTCGTTAATCTGGCGCGATAGCCAATCTGTTTTGGCTTGCCACTGGGCGCTATCATATATATTAAGAAAATCATAAAACGCATCGGGGGGCGCGAGATAATTGAGTAAATTTATTGTCGCGATGCTCAATGACATCATTGCCTTCCTCGGTCAAAAAAGCCGTTTGATTTCTCAAACGGCTTACGTGTTTAACTCAATGGATACCAAAATAGTTCGGCTGCTGTAAAGCGTTTTATTAACGCTAGTACCACGATAAGGACGATTATCCCTATCCAAAGTTTGTCTTGTCGATTGAGTGGTTTCAAGCTGTACCAGCTTCTCGTTTTGTGGCGCCCAAAACCTCTTAATGTCATTGCATTGGAAATATCATCAGCGCGGTCGAGACTTGAAAAGATCAAAGGCCCCAAGATTTTGGCCAGATTTTTTAATCTGGTAATGAGCGGAGCTTTGTTCGATAGCTCTACGCCACGAGCTTGCTGCGCGTGCATGATATTGATGTAGTCTTTTTTTACCTCTGGTAAATAGCGCAAAGTGAGGCTGACTGCATAAGCAATCTTATAGGGTAGTCCCAAACGGTTTAGGCTGGCAGCAAATTCCGTTGGGTGTGTGGTAAAGACAAATACCAAAGCGATCGGGAACATACTGAAATATTTTATGGTCACCGTAATGAGATAAAACAGTGTTTCCTCGGTGAGGGAATAATCACCGGGTAAAGATAGCAGTACGTGTCGAGTGCCAATAGCATCACTTCCTAATGAAGGCGAAAGCAAGTACATAAAAAGTGCATTTAGCAGTAGCACAGTACCTGTACCAATTAATAGCGGGCGATAGACTTTAACCGGAACTCGCGTACTGACAAGTAGCCCGATTCCCAATGCGATCATCGTAACGAGAATTCGCAAATCAAATGTTGTGAGCACCACGGTTACCCAGCCGATGAATAGCAAAAACTTGGTGATGCCATTAAGCGCGTGTAACGCTGAGCCAGTATCGATATAGCTGATACCAAACGTCATTTTTTCAGTTTTCATACGCACTCTTTGTCTTGCTGGATAAAGTGATTCATAAACGCGAGCGGATCTGGTAGTTCTAGCCGTTGTGCCAACTCATATAAACTGGTTGTGGCTAAGTTAGCTTGGGCTAATAACTCAGGTTGAGTAAATACCTCTATCATGGATTCATCGGCTAATAATTGACTATCAGCGATGACAATCGAACGAGTGGTATATTCCAACACGAGATGCATATCATGAGAAATGATCATAACCGTCATGCCCATTTCACGATTAAGGCGTTCAATAAAAGTAAGCATTGCGGTGTAATTTCGATAGTCTTGACCTGCGGTTGGCTCGTCTAATATCAGTAACTTAGGTTCAAGAACGAGTATAGAAGCGATGGTGACACGTTTCTTCTGGCCGTAACTTAGAGCTTCAACCGGCCAATGACGATATTTACTTAAACCACAAAGTTCTAGTGTTTCGAGTACTTTTTTTTCTACCGTATCTTCACTATCGCCACGGTTACGCAAACCAAAAGCGACTTCATCAAAAATCATATGATGGGAAATCATATGATTCGGGTTCTGTAAGACAACGCCAATATGTTGGCAACGTTCAAAAATGGAAAGTGCTTCAAGAGGTTGACCAGCAAAAGTCATGGAGCCTTGGTCTGGTGTCAGTACACCCATCAATAATTTCGTAATGGTTGATTTACCCGACCCATTTTTTCCAAGTACGGAAACGAATTCCCCTTGATGGATATCAAACGAAAGATCATCAATAGCTGGTCGTTCTCCATCGTAAGAGTACGTCAGATTACGCACTGTCAGTAAGGGTGAAGTGCTTTCTTTACTTGGATAACGTAGTGCATTGTGACACCAAGTCACAACGGTTTGACGATAGTGATCGAGCGCCATTGTGCTCAAAGAAGAGGGGGGATTAGTGGCGCTGATTTGGCATCCTGCCGCTTTCAATGCTGATAAATAGAGTGGCTCACGAATACCATGCTCACTCAGAAGAGAAGAACTCAGTATTTGATCTGGAGTCAAATCTGCAATGATTTCACCATTATCCATTAAGATAACGCGATCAACTGGACGATGGAGTACATCCTCAAGGCGATGCTCAATAATAATAACGGTTTTGTTTGATTGTTGGTGCAATTGGTCGATGATTTCGATAGTGCGTTTGCCACTTACAGGATCGAGAGCGGCCAATGGCTCATCAAATAGCAATACATCGACATCATTGACTAACACGCCAGCGAGTGAAACTCTCTGCTTTTGTCCCCCAGATAAGTCATGGGGTGATTGATTAAGTAAGTGACTCAAGTCAATCATTTGCGCAGTGGATTTAACTAGCGGGTACATGTCTACAGTGCTTACATTTTGGTTTTCTAATGCAAACGCAATGTCTTCACCGACGGAAAGACCGACAAACTGGTTGTCGGTATCTTGTAAGACGGTGCCCACTTGTTGGGTTAGCCAATCCATTGAGCTTTGAGCGGTACTTTGACCGTTGATTGTTAAAGTACCTTTAATTTCCCCTTTGATACTATGAGGGATAAGTCCATTTAGGCATTGTCCGAGAGTTGATTTACCGCTGCCGCTAGGGCCGATAATCACGACTTTCTCACCTGGTTTAATGGTGAGATTAATATGCTTTAGAGTTGGCTTATCCAGAGACTCATAGCGAAAAGAAAAATCAGAAAACTCAATGGTCATGGCCGATTATGATGCCTCGGTCAGTTTGCTACTTTGTTTGTTGCGTTTCGCTAAAGCTTTCAGAATAAAGTAGCCAACCACAGCAATTAAAATGGTGTTACCCGCAGACACGATAGCCATCTGGGTATAAACTTTTGCTTCTGGCTCGCCATAAAGGATACTGTCTAAAAATGCAGAGCAGCCATAGCCAATCACATTACCTGCCAGCGCTAAACCAACAAATAGAACGAAGTCGCGAATCGGGAAAAGACCTTTTTCAAGATTACGTTGCGTAAGCGATGGGAACATACCCATGATGAAGCCCACGATACCTGAACCAAGAATCCAAGTAAGCCATACCCCCCAACCTGCGAATAAATCGGTCACCCAGTGTCCGATGAATCCAACAAGAAAGCCGACTAAAGGGCCAAACATAACAGAAAATAGAGCAAGCACTGCCATGGCAGGCTTTAAAGTCGTATTAGCAAAAACAGGAATACCAAACATAGGTAAACCACCAATGCCATAAAGTGCTGCACCAATAGCAACAACAACGACAGTTTTCGCTGAAAGATTCATAGCGAGATCCTTTGTATAAAGAACGATTGAGGCCAGTAGAACAATCGAATTAAGCTGACTGTAAAATTAGGGGGCGCATTATATACTCAACTAGCCTTAAGATGCTAACAATGACGGACATTTCCTGTCGATTCTTTCCCTGATTTTTCCGGTACTAGTTTTTCATCCATATTATACCCAAATGACCTCAAGATGCAGGATTCAGAGCTTCATCAACGAGCCTAGGTCAAGCTCAATCACGGCAGGAATGGCATTTCCTTTCAACGTGATGAGTATCAAAACGTAATACATTATCTCTGAAACGATATTATTCGGAGCAAACTTGATTACGGCCATTTGCTTTAGCGCGGTAAAGCGCTTTATCTGCTCGATGGAAAGTACGCTGGGTATTCTCTCCAAGTCGATGTAAGGTTACTCCAATACTCACCGTTAATTGCCGATCACCCAATACGGGTTGCCAATCAAATTGAGCAATATTGAGACGTAGATTTTCGGCCTCATCTTCCGCCTGTTTAAGGTCGACATTTTCTATGATAACGAGAAATTCCTCCCCACCAAAACGGATACAATGGTGATTCGACTGAGCAAACAAATGTCTAATTTGTGCTGATACGTTCATGATGGCTTTGTCACCCACTAAGTGGCTGAGTTCATCGTTGATCGATTTGAAGTGGTCGATATCAATAATCAAAAACGCGAAGTCGGCTTCATGAATCAATAAATCCTTTAAACAGCTATCGAGCCAGCGACGGTTGTGCAGTTGAGTAAGAGGATCGGTAAATACATCTTGTTGTAGTTGAGCTACAGTGTGCTTTTGACTCTCTGTAGTTTCTTTTAACTCGCGGTTTTCCATTTCCGATAGAATGAGTTTTAGTTGTAAATCAAATCTCGATAAGCGTCTTAACTGGTTGGCGCCTAATTCAGCAATAGGGATTCCCTGTATCATTTTCGATTCGATGGTGAAGGACTTTTTCTCATATTCGAGAGCCGCAGAATACAGCCCTTGCTGTTGGTAGATGTCACTAAAAGCATTGTAGAGAGAAATGATGACTTCAGACGACAGTTTGGCATTCTCTGCTCTTTTCTCTGCTTGAGTGAGCAGATAAATAGCCACATGAGGTTTATTACTCTCTAGTAGACAATAGGCCTGTTCAACTCGACTCATACAGGCAAACCAAGACGATTCAAAGTTGCCGACTGCATAAGGAATGGTGGCTAAAACATGTAATGCTTGATTAATATCGCCTTGTTGGCGATATAGGCGAGTTTGAAACAGCATCATTTGCCCTGTCAGTAGTTTGTCACTGACTAAAATTGAGAGTTCTTCACATTCCTTTAAGATTTTTTGGGCCAATTTACGCTTGTTTAAGCGGATATAGCAGCTCAACTTGTGCAATTTATAGTGCAAACGTAAGCTACGACCTGAAAGAGCATGATCAACCGTATCTATTTTATGGTAGTACCGGATGGCACGTGACGTATCACCAAATCGTTCGCACAGTTTACCCATACCTAAGATAGCTATCGCGTACGAATCAATATCGCCAAACTCAATCGCAAGCCGAGTGAGTGTAATGTATTCCTCTAGCGCTTTATCATACTGGTTTGTTGCGACATACCGCTCACTTAAACTGTTGCGCAAAGAGAGCATCAGATCTGCTCTAGGGCTGTCGGCATTCTTGAGTAGTTGCAGAGCGGATATTAGTGTATCAATACTTTGTTTGTGATAATCAAATGTGGCTTGATGCTCAGCACATATCATTAAGCAAAGCACTTGCTCTTCAGTGGTCGATGCCACTGTTTCTTGCATGTTATGCCAAAACTCAATCGACTCTTCACCAACGAGGCTCGTCACATCGTAGCCGGCTTCCTGAACTTTATTAAGCAGGTTTTCCACGGTCTAGATTCTCCTCGTTGTCGGATTCTTGCTCTAGTTGTTCCAAGGTAAATGGAAACATTAGAATATTCTGTAATATCACGGAAGGGAGCTCGCAGCTCAGTCCTTTACGATGCCACGGGTAGATAGTTAGCATTTGTGACAGCGTTCTACAGAGTTGTTCTGCTTCTGCTCCTTTATCTGCGATTAGCCAGCCCACCCGTTCACTACTAAGGCGAGTTAAAAAGTCATTGGAGCTACTCAACGTATGCGTCAGTTCGGTACATACGTCGATGATGCGCGGATCATTATGACGAACAACGATCACGGAATAGTTGGACTGACGTAACTCTGTTTTTAATTGAACTAACTGCTCCCACCAAAAGGTTTCGGAAACCATATTAGAGTAGCGTTTATCAGGGTTGTATTCGTGTAACCCACGAATACGATTAATGAGTTTACGCGCTTTCTGTTCAAGCTGTTGTTTTGATAGGCGCGCTTTATCTGAGCCCAGTTGAGCAGTTTGAGAACGCACATAGGCAAGTGAGTGTGAGCGAAAATGTTTGAAGGCAAGATAGGCACTTTGCATATCTCCCATTTGTTCGGCAATATCGGATTGTTTTTGGTAAATGCGAGCAAGGATCTCATCACTGTTTACTTCCGAAAACTGCGCGTGACTTTCTGCTTCACGTAACCACTTTAACGCCTGCTCCGTTTGCCCTTTTAACAGTTCAATTTTGGCTAAGCTCATCATTGCCAAGGTCTTCATCCATACCGACTGGTATGTGTCAGCAAGGGCGTGTGCTTGGTTAGCGGCTTTTTCAGCGGCATCGACTTGCCCTAATTCCAGTAATGCCACCGCGCGAAAATCCCATACTTGAGCTTCCAAAATTTTGTCGGGATTATGCTGTAGAAGATCGTCTGCACCTTGTAATACCGTCAGCATTTCTGGGTAGCGTTCAAGATAATAGAGATCCCATGAGAGAAATATTCGGGCTCGAGCTTCTAACTCTGTATGGCGGATACTGTTAGCTGCTCTGACGGCAAGTTCGTGAGTCGCTTTGGCGAGTTTGTATTCCTCAGTGACCCGCCATACATTACCCAACCCAAGTAGCGCTTCAATTTGAATACAAGGATTATCAGACCAAGCAGATTGTTCAAGCGATTGAATCCAATATTGTTGCGCGGTGTAATACTGCGCTTGTTCCCAATAGATAACAGCATGATAGTGATAAATATCAGCAAGATAGTCGTCATTATCAAGGGATTGCTGTAAGCGAAGCGCTGCGCGTATATATTTTAAACTGGCTTTTAATTCTTTAAGGCGCCATGAGCTTTGGGTAATGAGGAGCAAGCACTGCAATGTTGCTGCATTATCGTTGTAGGTTTTGGCTTGCAACAAACAGTCATGCGCATCAGTAAGGACCTGTTCAGGGTCTTGAACTAAGCGGTTTGTTAGTCGTTGGATAGTTTGCTCTAAAGCGAGACTTCGGTTACTCAAACGTCGATATCCTTAGGCTTACATCGTTCTTCGGCTAGTTAGTTTGTTGCTATTTGTACTTTGGATTCATCATAGAACAGCAGCTAATCAATCGTGAGCATACACATCTTGTTGCTTTTATTACAGGGATTGTGTTCTAGATCGTTATGAAACCAGATAAAAATCTATATACAAATTATTTACTGTCTAAAATTAGCACAATTTATGCCAATCATGGGTTGTTCTCATGCTTAGGTTATTTGTATTTGTGTTATCTAAATAAATTTTATCTTATATTTTATTGAGTTAACGCAACTTTACTTCAAAAATCAATTTTAGTAATCACTTATTTATCGTGTCGTCACAATATTGAGATGGAGAAAGTGAGGTGTAAACGTTAGTCAATAAATTGGCTGAATATATCGTCATGCCGTAGTACTTAATTAGTGATATTTTTCTTATACAATAAAAATATTTGTACAATTGTGAATAACTGCTATATCTTATACAAGATAAATTTTTGTATAGCTGGGGATGAAGCATGGCATCTAACGCAATACTAGTAGGCATAAGCTCATGTGTTTATGGGGATAAAGTCCGGTTCGATGGGGGACATAAAAGTAATGCTTTTGTGCAACAAGAACTGGGGCCACATGTAGTTTTCCAACCAATCTGTCCGGAAATTGGTATGGGGATGCCTGTTCCTAGGCCGACCATTCGCTTGGTTAGAGATCAAGATCGTATCGCTTTGGTGGAAACCAAAAATCCGAATAACGATCATACAGATGCCATGCTTCGATACTCAGAACAAAGGGTTGCTGACCTTGTTGACCAACCTATGTGTGGCTATATTGTGTGTGCTAAATCACCCACATGCGGTATGGAGAAAGTCAAAGTATATCAAGAGAATAATGCTGAAAAATCGGGGATAGGTATTTATACCCGAATTTTAATGGAGCGGATGCCATGGTTACCTGTTGAAGAAGATGGTCGGCTTAACGATCCGGTTTTACGGGAAAATTTTGTCACCCGAATCTTTTGCTTGCACGATTTCTATCAATCGATGGGGCAACAGCCTACGGCAGGGAAAATTGTGCAATTTCATAGTCGTTATAAATTAACTTTGATGGCTCATCATCCAGAATCTTACCGTGAATTAGGACGTTTAGTCGCCGACATTGCATCGTATGATATTGAGGATTTTTTCCAGGAATACCGAGTTGGTTTAATGAGAGCACTTGCACACAGAGCGAGCCGAAAAAATAATACTAACGTACTGATGCATTTGCAGGGGTACTTCAAGCGTGCACTTTCTAAATCGCAAAAAGCGGAGTTAGCTCAAACCATTGATGATTATCGCCGCGGAGTCTTGCCATTGCTAGCCCCGATGACCCTGCTAAAACACTATTTGTCTATGTATCCTGATGCTTATTTAAGCCAGCAGCGTTACTTAGACCCTTATCCTCAGGAGTTGAAACTCAGATATGGGTTGTGATTCATTTAAAGACAGCGTGAAGTTATACGCTATTCGTGAAGTCGCCGAATTAACGGGTGTTAAACCAGTCACTTTGCGTGCGTGGCAACGACGTTATAACTTAGTTCAGCCGCAAAGAACAGATAAAGGACATCGTTTATACACAGAACAGGATATTGAATTAATTCGTGATATTCAGAGCTGGCTTGCAAAAGGTGTTGCGATCGGGAAAGTGAGCCAGTTGCTATATGGGCCATCTGAATCTCAATATGATGAAAATGATACCGCGACAGCACTGGATGAAAATCAACGTTTACTTGACTATTTGGCGCAATTTAAGCGTGCCAAGGCCCAACAGTTGATTGCTACGGTTTTCAAAGAGTATCCACTCGCTCTGGTTGAGCAGCAATTTGTTTTACCCGTTTATCATGCGTTAGAGCAAGTAAAAGGTCCGCTTAAAACGTTACAAAAAGGGCTCTTTCAGAGCTTAATGGTGAGCCGTCTGGCTTCGATTCTTGAATCTGAAAATAAATCCAATTCGAAAGGTCAGAGCCTTTGTATTAGTTTCGATCCAAACGGGAGTGTTCTCGCTTGGCTTTGGGCGGTTGCTCTAAGTGAACAAGGTTGGTCTGTCACCTATCTAGAAGGTGTCGAAGATATTTCAGGTTTAGAAGAACACTCAGGTTTAAAAAACTACCAGCACATGGCGTTGTTTTCCAATCATAGTCTGCCTGAAAGCCAATACGCAGCAGTGCGTCGCTTAGTTGAGACGTTTAATGGCACAACACAGTTCTCTGAAGTGTTGCAAACCTTAATGTCTGACCATCAATTACCATAAGGATCTGATCATGAAGCTCGTATGGTTTAGAAGAGATTTGCGTGCGGTTGATAATCAAGCCTTACATTGTGCCGTTGCAAGCGGTGAACCTGTGCTTGCGTTGTTCATCGCTACTCCTAAACAGTGGGCAAGCCATGATATGGCCCCTATTCAAGCGGATTTCATTTATCGCCGTTTAACTGAGCTGCAAAAGGAATTATCGGCACTTAATATTCCTTTGTGTTATCGACAAGTCGATGATTTTTCAGCGTCGATAGAGGCCGTGGTTGAATTTGCTAAAGGTGTGGGTGCTACTCATGTTCTGGGTAATAAAGATTATGAAATCAATGAAGTTTTACGTGACCAGCACGCAGAAGCTGCACTGGCAAAAATAGGGATTGAATCCACTTGGTTTGATGATAAGTGCGTGCAAAAGCCAGGAAGTGTCTTAAGCAAACAAGGTACTTATTTTAAAGTGTTCACTCCCTTCAAGCGGGCTTGGATGCAAAAGATGTCGCGGCCAGTGATTGAGAAAATCTTGCCGGTTCAATGCTCTGTGGCTCAAGAAAAAAGTATGTGGCAGCGATTCGTATGGTCTACAGATCAGCCCTTTGATTATCCAAGAAAATCAAGTGAGCAATGGCCTGTTCACTTTGATGCAATTCGCCAAGCATTACGAGCTTTTTGTCGTGATAAAGCCTTTCGTTATAATCAGGAGCGAGATTTCCCAGCTCTTGATAGTACTAGCCAGCTATCACCTTATCTCGCCATTGGGGCTCTCTCCGCTCGCCAATGTATGGCACGGCTTTTTGCAGAAAGTGAGGTTGGATTTTTATCGGACGGAGCTGAAACCTGGTTAAGTGAATTGGTATGGCGTGAATTTTACCAGCACCTTTTACACTTTGAACCTAAGTTATCGAAAGCAAAAGATTTTCATCATTGGGGAGCCAATCTCGTTTGGCATAATAGCGATACTGCGTTTCAGGCTTGGTGTGAAGGTCAGACTGGATTTCCGATTGTTGACGCTGCGATGCGACAACTTAATGCTACCGGTTGGATGCATAACCGTTTAAGAATGGTTGTTGCCAGTTTTTTGACTAAAGACCTACATCTGGATTGGCGTGCTGGAGAACGGTACTTTATGCAACATCTGATTGATGGTGATTACGCAGCAAATAATGGTGGCTGGCAGTGGTGTGCTTCTACTGGATGTGATGGCCAACCGTACTTTCGCATCTTCAACCCAGTGAGTCAGAGTGAGCGTTTTGACCCTAATGGAGAGTTTATTCGTCAATGGATTCCCGAACTGGCGTCGTTAGATAACAAATCTATTCACCAACCTTGGAAAGCACCTAATCACCAAGCGTTATCTTATCCCCAACCGATAGTTGATCATAAAGTGGAAAGAGAAGTAACCTTAAGTCTGTATAAACAGGCTAAGGGAAATTGACTTAATGTTGCGTAACTGGTTAATAGTGGGATGTCTTGTCGCGTGTACTTACGCGAGTTCTGTGTGGGCTGCCACGTATTCGTTTCCCGTTAAAGGTAGCCGTATGGTTGGTAGTATTCAGTACCATGAGGTGAAAAAACACGAAACCATGGCGCAAATTGCCAAACAATATGATGTCGGTTTTCTTGCGCTAATGGCGGCAAACAAAGGGGTTGATCCGTTCTTGCCTCAAGAAGGTTACGTATTAACCATTCCATCGCAAATCATCTTGCCTGATGTCCCTTACCAAGGCATCGTCGTCAATTTAGCTGAATTACGTCTATATTATTTTGAGCCTAAAAAGCACGTAGTCCATATCTTCCCTGTTGGCATTGGGCGCATTGGGCGAGATACGCCAGTTATGGAGACAAAGATCAGCCAAAAACGCCCCCATCCCACTTGGACCCCACCGCAATCCATTCGCGAAGAATATGCCAAAAAAGGGGTGGAGTTACCGAAAGTGGTGCCTGCCGGCCCCGATAACCCGCTGGGGGATTATGCATTGCGTTTAGCTTATGGTGCTGGCGATTATCTCATTCACGGCACTAATAAAGATTTTGGTATTGGTTTGCGCGTAAGCTCAGGCTGTATACGCATGGAACCAGAAAATATTGATTGGCTATTTCATCATGTGCACACCGGTCTAAAGGTAAAAGTTATTAATGATCCGATTAAAACAACACTCGAGCCTGATCGTAGTGTTTATATGGAGGCTCATGAACCTTTAACGCGTAGCGATGGTGTGAAAAAACGTCTGACGATGCCAATAGAGTTAAAGTGGTGGCTAGATGAATATGGAATATCAGCAGTAAAAGCGCAGGCGGTCATTACTGCACAAAATGGTGTTCCGGTTCAAGTTGCGGAAGGCAGATAGAACGGATATGAAAAGAGACAGGGAACTGTCTCTGTTCATATCATATTGCAAATATCTTATTTAGTATAAGATTGTGCAATGTTATCAATACGTTCATTTGCGCGAGCGGCTTCTTCTTGAGCGGCTGTTGCAGCATCAGCTGCTTGGTTCGCTTTAGAGGCCAGCGCAGCATTTTCACTTTTAAGTGAAGCCACTTCATCATTCAATTGGCTAACTTGATTACTTAAGTCATCAAGTTTGTCTGACGTTGCTGAATCTGGACCTGAGGCGCACCCAGCCAGTAATAACACTGAAGATGCCGCAGCAGCCAGTAAAATCTTGTTCATATCGAACTCCTTGATAGATAGTTTGTATCAAATTGACGCTCTATATTTTTATAAATCTCAATATAGTAGCTTTTTCAGTATAATCAGTATTTCTAATGATTTAGTAAAAATAACCCAAAAAATTCAAGACTAAAATGCAGAATTGTCGATGAAGTTAACATCATCTGTAACAAATCGTGAGAATAGCTTGGATTGATCATCTTGAGTTTTCCCTACCGAATATTTTTTATCTTCACTATCCTTAAACTAGCGTTTCGCGGTAGTATACGCAGTTTTAAAGTTAAACCCCTTTCCACCTCCTAAATTGGTGGAATTTTGTATTTGGAGAATCCTTTGCAGTTTAAAGATTTAGGCTTAGATAACCGATTATTGAAGACACTTGCGCACTACGATTTCAAAAAGGCAACTGAAATCCAACAACAAGCTATCCCGTATGCGATTGCAGGGAAAGACTTGCTTGCGTCTTCGAAAACCGGATCTGGTAAAACATTGGCTTTCTTACTTCCAATGTTACATAAATCGCTCAAAACAAAAGCGTTCTCTGCAAAGGATCCGCGAGGCGTTATTTTGGTACCAACGCGAGAGTTGGCCAAGCAGGTGTATAGCGAACTGCGTTCAACGTTAAGTGGTTTATCCTACAATGCGGTATTAATTACTGGTGGGGAAAACTTTAATGACCAAGTGAAAGCATTACGCCGTTACCCTCGTTTCATTGTGGCTACGCCTGGTCGTCTAGCTGATCACCTTGATCATCGTTCCGTATTCTTAGATGGTTTAGAAACGTTGGTACTCGACGAAGCTGACCGTATGCTGGATTTAGGTTTTGCGCCTCAGCTACGTCGTATTCATAAAGCGGCTAAACACCGTCGCCGTCAAACCTTGTTGTTCTCTGCGACGTTAGATCACGACCAAGTTAACGATATCGCTGCGGAAATGCTTAATGAACCACGTAGCATTTCGATTGGTGTCTCTAATGAGCAACATAAAGATATTACGCAACGTTTTTATCTATGTGACCACCTCGACCATAAAGAAGCGTTATTGGATCGTATTCTCGAGCAAGAAGATTATCGTCAGGTGATTATTTTCACTGCGACTCGCGCTGATACAGAACGACTGACTGAAAAGTTGAATGAGCGCAAACTGAAAGCGGTCGCGTTAAGCGGTAGCCTCAATCAAGCGCAGCGTAATACCATCATGAGTCAATTTGAACGGGCGGTATTTAAAATTTTGGTCACGACCGATGTTGCATCACGCGGCTTAGACATTTCAACGGTGACGCATGTCATCAACTTTGATATGCCAAAACATACAGAAGAGTATGTGCATCGTGTAGGGCGTACCGGCCGAGCGGGTAACAAAGGGGATGCGGTTTCTTTTGTTGGACCTAAAGACTGGGATAGCTTTAAACGTGTTGAACGTTATTTGCGTCAAGATCTTAACTTTGATGTGTTAGAGGGGTTAGAAGGTAAATTCAAAGGCTTGAAGCCACGCAAACCCGTTAATAAAGGAAATCAAGGGAACAAAGGTCCTGCGAAACCTAAAGTTAAGCAATCTGCGAAGAAACCAGCTAAACGTGATAAGAGTTATTATAAGAATGTTGCAGTGGGCGATAGTGTATTTATTCCACGGAAAAAAACAGCACCTAAAGTCGATGACGAATAATCATCTCGTTTAAGTAAAACAAAAGGCAGCGTCTCGCTGCCTTTTGTCATTTTTTAAGAACTAAAACAAATTCGCTTTACAGTCTGTTAAACCTTGAAGTAACCGAGTTCTTGTTTTTGTGTCTCAGCTAAGTTCGATAGCTCTTGGCTTGCCGCGGCTGACTGAGTAATGCCCGTAACGTTTTGACTCACCAGCTCATAGATATTCGCGAGGTTTTTGTTGATATCGCTTGTTACTTGATTCTGTTCTTCCGAGGCGCTTGCAACTTGAGTATTCATTTCACTGAGCTGGGTAATTGATTGATTAATGTTATTCAGTGCTTGGCTCAGTTGTTCGGCTAAACTTTGGTTCTCATGCAGTGTCTCTAAGCTAGATAGCACTTGATCATTAGCAGAACCTGATTGTGATTGGAGCTCTTCAATAATAGCTTGAATCTCTTTCGTCGATTCTTGGGTTCGAGCGGCTAACATACGTACTTCATCCGCAACGACTGCAAACCCTCGGCCACTTTCACCGGCTCGGGCGGCTTCAATAGCGGCGTTGAGCGCTAACAAATTCGTTTGTTCCGAAATACCTTGAATCACTTCAATGACTTGGCCAATTTTCTCTGACTGAGCTTTTAAACTGCTAACGACATCGGCGGCATGACCTAGTTGACTGACCATTTTGTCATTCGCACGACTACTGGTGGCAAACATAGTTAAACTATTGGTGGCTAACTGTTTTGCATCTTGAGCCGCTTGATCTGCATGATGGGCATTATCTGTTACGGTTTGGGCCGCACTTTCTAGTTGGTTAACCGCAGAGGCCACTTGTTCAACTTCTTGTTTCTCTTGGTCTGAATTGACAGACGATTGGGTCATTACAGCAGCAAGTTCTGTAGACGCAGAGGCAACATCGACACTAATACGTACTAAAGCACCGACGGTTGAGCGTAACTGTTCGACAGTGCCATTAATATCACGCGCTAAAGCTGTTACTTCATTATTACCATCTACTTTTGCTTTTACTTTTAAATCGCCAGATGCTACATCACGCATGACTTCGCGTAGATGTCGGATCGGTTTAACAATGATTTCAGCGAGAATCCAGCTAGCAATAGCCGCTAAAACAAGAATGACGATCAAGCCAATCGTTGAGTTATTGATCACTGAAGAGTGGATGTCTTCATTCTTTTTAATGTCAGCAATGGCGAGAGTATTTAATGTTTTTGAAAGATGATTAATTGCAGCGACCATCTTTGCTCCGGCGTCTCGATAGGCAGCGCTTGCATCATCATACTTCTGATCAAATTGAATAGAGGTTGAATTTTGTTGATGCCTCTCATGTAAAAGTGGAATCATCGTGTTAATTGAATAATTAACGTAATAATTCATCGCCTGATCTAATTGCGTTATTTCATCATGAAGTTCTGGTACATCGCTTAAGCGAGCGAGCTCTTGCTTGTTCTTTTCTTGTTTACTTAATAATAAAGCTTTTAATTCAGCAACATCTTCGGGTCTGAACAAACTGTATATGGCTTTAATGCGCATACCGTAAGTATTATCGATGATATTTATAACTTCTTCTTTATGTTGAATAAGCTTCTGAGTGGAGTTAGAGGCTTCATCAAATGCTGATTTAAGCGTCGATGTACTGTAGGTAATACCCGCTATTAATAACAGCATGGTAATGATTACCGGTATCACAACCTGTAACTTGATCGACAAGTTACTGAGTAATTGGCGCATACTATGGTCCTTTTAAATAAAGCTGAAAAAAAATGTAACAAAAATGAATGAATTATATTATTTGAGACAGATAATAACGATTCCTAATAAGAATTCAATCC
>NZ_WEKT01000033.1:0-54436 GCF_009874545.1 Vibrio eleionomae
GCGAGAGGCCCGAAGGTCCCCCTCTTTGAGCCGAAGCTATTATGCGGTATTAGCCATCGTTTCCAATGGTTATCCCCCACATCAGGGCAATTTCCCAGGCATTACTCACCCGTCCGCCGCTCGCCGCCCATAAGCGCCCCCGAAGGTTTGTTTATGTCGCTGCCGCTCGACTTGCATGTGTTAGGCCTGCCGCCAGCGTTCAATCTGAGCCATGATCAAACTCTTCAATTAAAGTTTTTTGTGGCTCAATGAATACTGAATACATTACTAAGTAATGTTGAATTGACTGTGCCAAGACCGAGGTCTTGATTGGTCACTCAGTTCATTGAAACCAATTGGAAACCGAAGTTTCTCATTTGATTATCATCAACGAGTGCCCACACAGATTGATAGGTTTAAATTGTTAAAGAGCTTGCTTTTCAAGAAATTTTCTCTCAAAGCGGACGATTATTCTAGCGATTAATTCTTTTCAGTCAACCACTTTTTTCATTTAATTTCTTAAACTTAAAAACCGTCTTGTTGTAGGCGAGATAACTATCTTGTGCCTGACAACGGAAGCGAATTATAGGGACTTTCTAATACTTGGCAATAGCTAATTGCTAAATTATTCCAGAATTCAGTCTGAATGGTTAAAGGATATTCAAAACGTTCATTTATCCCCCTAAAAACAACAAAGGAAAGGCTAATAGCCCTTCCTTTGCTGCGGTTATAACAGGCAAATATTACTGTCTCGCGTCTATATGCCCATCTTTAACACTCAGATAAATAGGTTGTCCTGGAACAAACTCCCCTGCCAACATTGATTTTGCTAGTGGGTTTTCCACATTTTGTTGAATTGCACGTTTTAATGGACGCGCACCATAAACTGGATCAAATCCAACTTCGGCAATCAATGCTAATGCTTCATCATCAACTTTCAATTCATAGTCGCGATCAAGCAAACGAGCACGTAGACGGTCAAGCTGAATAGACGCAATAGAACGAATATGCTCTTGGCCTAATGGGTGGAACACGACGGTTTCATCCACACGGTTTAAGAACTCCGGTCGGAAATGCTGAGTAACCACTTCCATTACCTGTTCTTTCATTCCCTGATAATCAACATGAGCGAAACTTTCTTGAATGCGCTCTGACCCCAAGTTAGACGTCATGATCACGACTGTGTTACGAAAATCGACAGTTCGACCTTGACCATCCGTCAAACGACCATCATCCAGTACTTGTAATAAGATATTAAAGACATCTGGGTGAGCCTTTTCCACCTCATCAAGTAAGATGACTGAATAAGGTTTGCGACGCACGGCCTCAGTTAAATAGCCGCCCTCTTCATACCCGACGTAACCTGGGGGCGCACCAACCAAACGAGCCACTGAATGTTTTTCCATAAATTCGGACATATCAATACGAACCATGGCATCTTCGCTATCAAACATAAAGTTAGCGAGTGTCTTACACAATTCAGTTTTACCTACCCCAGTTGGACCTAAGAATAGGAACGAACCAATTGGACGGTTCGGATCAGATAAACCTGCACGGCTACGACGAATAGCATTAGCGACAACTTCAACAGCCTCTACCTGACCAACCACACGCTCATGCAGAACATCTTCCATGCGTAGCAGTTTTTCTTTTTCTGCCTCCAACATTTTCGAAACCGGAATCCCCGTTTGCCTAGAAAGCACTTCCGCTATTTCCGCATCTGTTACTTTGTTACGCAACAAGGTCATCTCTTGCATTTCTGCTTGCGCGGCTAAGTCGAGTTGCTTTTCTAACTCAGGTATACGCCCATACTGTAATTCAGACATGCGGCTTAAATCACCGGCACGACGAGCAACTTCCATATCCAATCGAGCTTGTTCTAACTCAGATTTAATATGCTGTGTACCTGATAATGCAGCTTTTTCAGCATTCCAAACTTCTTCTAGCTCTGCATAATCACGCTCTTTTTCTTCTAACTCTTCGTTTAAAATACCTAAGCGTTTTTCGCTCGCATCATCATGCTCGTTAGTTAATGCTTGCTGTTCGATTTTTAACTGGATAATTTTTCGTTCCAGTTTATCGAGCGCTTCTGGTTTTGAATCTATTTGTAGACGAATGCTAGAAGCCGCTTCATCAATTAAGTCAATCGCTTTATCAGGCAACTGACGATCAGAAACATAACGATGAGATAGCGTTGCAGCAGCCACAATTGCTGGATCGGTAATTTCCACATGATGGTGCAGTTCGTATCGCTCTTTCAAGCCACGTAAGATGGCAACTGTATCTTCAACACTTGGTTCATCCACCAGCACTTTTTGGAAACGACGTTCTAATGCTGGGTCTTTTTCGATGTATTGACGATATTCATCTAATGTTGTCGCGCCCACACAGTGAAGTTCACCGCGAGCCAGTGCTGGTTTAAGCATATTACCAGCATCCATTGAGCCTTCGCCTTTACCCGCGCCGACCATAGTATGGAGTTCGTCAATGAACAGAATAACATTACCTTCTTCTTTCGAAAGTTCATTAAGTAATGATTTCAAACGTTCTTCAAACTCACCGCGATATTTAGCACCAGCAACCAGTGCTCCCATATCTAACGCCAATACACGACGACCCCGTAGTCCTTCTGGCACTTCATTGTTAATGATACGTTCAGCTAACCCTTCAACAATTGCAGTCTTACCAACCCCTGGTTCACCAATGATAACCGGGTTATTTTTCGTACGACGCTGCAATACTTGGATAATACGCCGAATTTCATCGTCACGGCCGATAACAGGATCTAGCTTGCCTTGTTCAGCTCGTTCAGTCAGATCGATAGTATATTTTTCTAATGCTTGTCTTAATTCCTCAGCATTTGGATCATTGACAGTTTGACCACCGCGGATTTTTTCAATTGCGGCACTCACTGTTTTTTCGGTTAGACCGAACTCTTTTAGTAGGTCCCCTAATGGACCACGATCTTGTAATGCCGCTAACAAAAATATTTCAGAAGAGATATACGCATCTTTACGTTTCTGAGCGACTTTATCGCAAACATTAAATAGAGTGCCTAAATTGTTAGAAAGCTGAACATCACCACCAATGCCAGTCACTTTTGGCAAACGGTCGAGCATCTCACCGAGTTTAGAACGCAACTGCATTGCATCGACGTCAAGCATGGTGAGTAAAGGACGAATTGGACTGCCATTTTGATCCATCAGTGCTACCATCAAATGTACTGGTTCGATGTACTGATGATCCCGCCCAAGTGCGAGTGACTGAGCGTCGGAAATGGCTACTTGAAATTTACTTGTAAATCTATCAAGACGCATAACAACCTTCCTAACCTCAAATGAGTTAAATTGATTACGTTAGGAAAATGGTCACCCGACAAGACAATTTCAAGGGAAATGGACGAATTTATTTACATTTAGTGAACTAGATAAGTGACTTTATTGTTCAATCCAAATAAAAGTAGCTTGCCGACCTGTGACACCATCGCGGCGATAAGAATAAAACTGCTCTGCATTTTCATAAGTACACAGATTCGAGGAATAAACATCCGTGATACCCAATGCTTTTAAACGGATTCGGGTAATTAAGTCCATATCAGCCCACCACTTACCCGCTTTATTACCTGGTTTAAAGGCTTGCTCAGTCTCTGAGTGCTCACAAGTAAATGCCTGAAGAACATCCTCACCAACTTCAAATGCCCTAGGTCCAATCGCCGGTCCCAACCATACCATGGGGTCCTCGGAAAAATGACGCAGAGCTTGTTCAACAATACCACCAGCAAGTCCTCGCCATCCGGCATGCACAGCAGCAACACGTGAACCTGAACGATTAGTAATTAAGACAGGTAAACAATCTGCTGTCATCACAGAGCAAACCACATTAGGCTTATCTGTCACACTACCATCGGCATCAAGAATCTGCGTTGTTGGTGCTTGCAATATTGCAACTTGAGTTGAGTGAGTTTGATTTAACCATACAGGAGCGGAAGGCATATTTGCCTCCGCTTCTACTACTTGCCGATTACGCTCAACAACATTTGGATCATCCCCAACGTGCAACCCTAAATTCAGCCCTTGGTAAGGGGCTTTAGAGCATCCACCAATACGAGTAGAAGCAAATGCTTTAATAGAATTTGGGGCTGGCCAATTAGGGATAATGTGTATCATTAATGTCAACGTCTCATCAAGTAATTAGTATTCTTCTAATGGATTTTGCTTTGCATCTTCACGCAATGCTTCTGCCATAACCACCATATCATTAGGGACTGGAGCATGGAACTCCAAAAGCTCACCTGTAATAGGGTGATCAAAACGCAGCATAGCTGCATGGAGAGCCTGGCGATCAAAGCCACGAATCATAGCGGTTAGTTCTTCAGAAGCGCCTTTAGGAATTCTAGCTCGACCACCATATGCAGAGTCTCCTAACAATGGATGCTGGATATATGACATATGGACACGAATCTGGTGAGTACGTCCTGTTTCTAGGCGAAGACGAATACGCGTATGTTCACGAAAATGCTCTGCAACACGATAATGTGTGACTGCGTGACGACCCGTTGGAGTAACTGCCATTAACGTTCGTTTAGTTGAGTGACGACCAATCGGCTTATCGACCTTACCACCTGCAGTCATGCTACCAATAGCAATGGCTTCATATTCACGAGTGATATTACGTTTTTGTAACTCTCTCACTAAGTATGTTTGAGCAGGAACTGTTTTAGCCACCACCATCAAACCAGTCGTGTCTTTATCTAGACGATGCACAATACCCGCACGTGGTACTTCTGCAATTGCCGGGTAATGAAAAAGCAATGCATTAAGCACAGTACCATCAGGAGTACCAGCACCAGGGTGAACAACGAAATCACGAGGTTTATTGATAACAATAATATCGTCATCTTCATAAACAATGTTCAATGGGATATCCTGCGCTTCCCAACGTTCTTCATCTTCTAGCTCAGCTAATACGGTTAATACTTCACCACCAAGAACTTTGGTTCTTGGTTTAGTGACGACTTCGCCATCGACCGTGATTTTGCCTTCAAGTAGCCAATCTTTAAGTCGAGAACGTGAAAAATCACTGAAGAGTTCAGCCACAGCTTGGTCTAAACGTTGACCAAGTTGGCTTTCTTTTACTGTTTGTGTAAGTTGAATCTGTTGCGCCATATCGAACTTTTTCAAAAACCGTGGGACTAATGCCACTAGTATGGATAATATATGACGCCATTGTATCTGTTACTGCTAAGAAAGTAACGTCACGTTTTACGGAGCACATTCGCTCCTAATGTTTAAGAAGCACTAATTTCAAGGAAGCATCTCCTGACATGAAATATCAGACTATAACGGGCCTACTCGCTGTTACACTTTTATTTGGCTGTTCAAGTAGCAAGAAAGTAGTTCCTGATGTACCACCTTCACAACTTTACTCAGAATCTCAAGAGTCCCTACAGTCTGGTAACTGGGAAACTGCGATTTCCAAACTGGAAGCCTTGGATTCTCGCTATCCTTTTGGCGCCTATTCAGAACAAGTCCAGCTCAACCTTATCTACGCCTATTACAAAAGCGATGATCTTGCTATGGCAAGTGCGGCTATTGAACGTTTTATCCGTTTAAACCCAACTCATCCGCAAATGGACTGGGTACTTTACATGCGCGGTCTTACTTACATGGCACAAGATAGCAACTTCATGCAAAGTTTATTTGGCATTGATCGTAGTGATCGTGATCCAGAACCCGCTAAATCAGCATTTGCAGATTTTAAGAAGCTATTAGAACGTTACCCTAATAGCCTTTATGCTAAAGACGCTGAAAAACGTATGTTCGCACTTAAAAACCGCCTAGCCGACTATGATTTGGCAACGGCTGATTTTTATTTACGTCGCGAAGCTTGGATAGCAGCGATCAATCGTTGTCAGGAAATCCAAAAAACCTATCCAGATACTGAAGCTGCGCGTAAGTCACTAGAAATAGAAGCGAAAGCCTACAAAAAGTTAGGATTAACTAAAGCAGTGCAACGCACAGAGAAATTAATACAATTAAATCCTGAAATTTAATTAGTATTCAGATTCAAAAAATAGAAAAGGGCCACTTATAAAAGTGGCCCTTTTTATGAAATACTCTGTGATAAAAAGTGATAAACATCACGTTTTATCAGCGAGCATTTCTTGCACAACCTTATTTTCAGCACGAGACAATCCACTAAATAATCAGGGATTTTTAGTCTCTACTTACACCAATGTAACCCGTATTTTGTGGATCTCAAGCTTTTTCTACTTCTTTTTTGGCCACTCCTTGCGGAAGATCACGTTCAGTTTCAAACCCCAAAACTCCATGTTATAAAGTGATCTATATCACATAAATCCAGTATTACATCCTGCAGTCTGGAGTCATCCAATAAGGGACATAACAGAGGAAATTTTTATGCAATTGAACATCACTGGTAAAAACATCGACGTTACCTCTGCCATCCGTAATCACATTGAAAGTAAATTTAAAAAGCTAGAAAAATGGCAAGTGGACATAATTAGCTGCCAAGCAAGCTTTAGTGAAGCACCGAATAAACAGAAAAAATTCGATGCTAATGTGAGTATCCCAAAAGGTCAGTTGAATGCATCTTCGACTCATGAAGACCTCTATGTCGCCATTAACGACGTAGAACAAAAATTGGAACGCCAACTCAATAAGTTGCGTCACAAACCAGAAGCCAGACGCTCTTCACCGACGGCTCTTTTATAACGAATACTTTAGCAATAGCGCCTTTTGGCGCTATTTTTTTGCTTGACGCTTTAACTGGCCTTGCTTATTGTGAGGGTACTAACCAAATTTGGATTTCATAAACAATATGAATCATCGCCTGTTCTTTTTTGACTTCTTTTTTCTCCGCTAATGCTCGGAGGCTGGTCGTTGGCATAAAGAAAGTCAAAAGCGAACAGAAAGCCTCCCAAACGGGAGGCTTTTTTTATAAGGATAATTTACAATGACAGACAAATCTTACTCCTTAGAGGAGATTAGATTGCGCCTAAATGAACTGGATGATCAACTACTCTCTCTGCTATCGGAACGCCGTCAATTAAGCATTGAAGTAGCCAAAAGCAAAGTCAAAACATCAAAACCTGTTCGTGATGCAAAACGAGAGCAAGAACTGTTAGTAAAACTTATCAACAAAGGTAAAGAACACTACGCCCTAGACGCTCAATACATCACAAAGATCTTCCACACAATTATTGAAGATTCCGTGTTATTGCAGCAATCCTATTTACAAGAATTGGCCAACCCGAATTACAGTAAACCTTTAGCTCGAGTTGCCTTTTTGGGAGCAAAAGGCTCGTACTCACATTTAGCAACACGTGAGTATTTCAGTCGTAAGCAAACAGAACTCATAGAATTGAACTGCCAACATTTCCGAGATATCACTGAAACCGTTGAAGCAGGTCATGCTGATTTTGGTGTTTTGCCAATAGAAAACACCAGTTCCGGCTCTATCAATGAAGTGTACGATATTCTACAGCACACCACCCTTTATATTGTGGGTGAAATAACTCAGCCGATCGAACACAGCCTACTCGCGACTGCTGATGTAAGTTTAGAAGATATTAAAGTTCTCTATTCTCATCCCCAGCCACACCAACAATGCAGTGAATTTTTGCGTCATATGAAAGATGTTCAACTGGAATCCTGCGCAAGCACTGCCGACGCAATGAAGAAAGTTCACGAAATAAATCGCCCTGAAGTGGCAGCAATTGGTAGTGCTGCAAGTGGTAAACTGTATGGGTTACAACCAATAAAATCACACATTTCAAATCAAACTGAAAACTACACTCGTTTTATTGTTGTGGCACGTAAACCTGTCGATGTCTCATCACAAATACCGGCTAAAACAACCTTGATAATGTCAACGGGTCAGGAAGCTGGCTCTCTCGTTTCTTCTTTATTAGTTCTACAACGTTATGGAATTAATATGACTAAATTAGAATCACGCCCAATAATGGGCAACCCATGGGAAGAAATGTTTTATGTTGATTTAGAATCTCATTTAGAATCACCTGAAATGCAGCAAGCTTTAAGTGAACTAACTAAATTAACTCGGCATTTAAAAGTACTTGGCTCATACCCAATTGAAAACGTTAAACCGACACAAATTAAATTGAATTAATAGTTGGTATATCAATATAGAATAAGAAAAATGCTGACACGAACACATTGCTTACTTTACAATCGTTTGCATAAAAGTAACTTGGTATCAATGGGTTTTGTGTCAGATTTTCTTTAATTGGCACCTTTCACTCCTGATCATTTCTCTAATTGCTGTCTACTTTAAAAGGTTAAACAACTTTATTATGAAGAAGGGTGTTATCATTTCCTTACTAGCAAGTTTGCTGTTTGTGAAATTTGCTACTGCGACTGAACTTAACATTTATTTATGGGAAGACACGTTATCGAAACGCGTTATAAACAAATGGAACGAAAGTCACAATGTAAAATTAAATTTATACCATTTTGATAACGATGATGAACGTAGTTTATTAATGCTAAAAAGTTTACAACTACCTTTTGATATTGTGGTATTAGATAACATTTCTGCTCATCTTTTTTCCCGTCAGAATGTATTCGAAAATTTGAAAGATTTGCCTAATCGCAAAAACAACCTTCCTCGCTGGAATCAAGCCTGTGGTACTCACGCCATTCCTTATTTTTGGGGTTCAGTGGGTATTGCATACCGTAAAAGCAAGGTCGACCATATTCCAACAAAATGGAATGACGTCGTACAAATGTCGGACAAGCAAAAAGGCCATGTGGGCATGATTCAAGATAGTGTAGAAACACTACTACCCGCTCTTTATAGCCTTGATTACTCACCGATTACTGATAATGAAAACGCTTTAAAACAAGCTTATCAGAAAATGCTGAAAGCAAACCCGAATATACTGACATTTGAATATTTACTTAGCTACGTTCGCAGCCATAAAAACAGTGATAAATTGCATTTGGCCGTCGCCTACAGCGGTGATCAGTACTCTCTAAATCGTTTTTTTGACAATGATGACTGGGATTTTGTGACACCGGATGGAGAACCGTATTTATGGATTGACTGTATGGCAATAAACAGTAATTCTCACGTCAAGAAAGAAGCAAAAGAGTTTTTGGAATTCTTAATGGATCCAGAAATAGCAAAAATAAACGCGCTGGATATTCGAGCTGCAACACCTAATACTGCAGCCCTAAAAATATTGCCAAAGTCATATGTGAATGATAAATCTATTTTTCCTCCCGCTGCAGCACAAGGCGGTGGTCTTATCGACAGTGAACTTTCACCAGCAAATTTAAACGTCAGAGCAAAAATTATAAATAGTATAATCAATCAACATGAAGCTAAACCATAGAATACTTTTGTTGATCGCTCCGGTTATTCTACTGAGTTCGGCTGCGTCAAATTACATCATATATAACAGTCAAAAAGATGCGTTAATCAAACGTACGGATAGTTATCTTCAATTGAATATGGAAAAACTGGCCAGCCACTTTCGTCAAACGAAAGCACTGGTCAGTAGCTATTCATTCACCTTAGCCAAAAGTGACATTATTCGTTACTACTTCTCTCACAAACAAAACCCTTACCGAGAGCTAGAACTTGTCGACAATATGCATGAAACACTGCATATTTTGCAGCCAAGTGAGCAAAAATTTGTTGCATTATCCATTCTCGATGGCAACAAAAAGGTGCTTTATTACGCTGAGAACAGCAATGATCCATTTGCTCAAATAGACCCCACGGTAAAAAAATACGTTGATGCGCGCTTTGAGAAAACACGCAGAACATCGGATGTGAGTTTTACCACTAACTCTTCAGGAGATGGCGTATTAGTTCGCTATGATGTCCTTGATACACAAACGTTAGAAACGCCGCTGAGCTACAATCGTGATGAAGTGTTCTTTGTTGTGGTTTATGTCAAACTTGATCAGTTCAACGCCTTAAGGCACAAGATGGAGTATGACAATAAAACCCTTGTGTATTTCGCCCATACTCCACCGAAACACAATTACCCATTATTACAAAGTGTTGAATTACAACCAGGGCTATATGCGATATTTGACCCTGCCCCAATGTTGTTAAAAAACCAGCTGAGTTCGATTCAAAAAGATCTTTTGGTCTCTTTTAGCGTTTCAGCCTTTGTCACAGTATTGCTACTCTTGATATTGCTCTATCGTCACGTGATTAACCCAATCTTACGTCTCGATTCTCAGCTCCAAGAAGTGGAAAATAAACAGCGACGTAACATAGAAAAGCTCAACACAAATGATGAAATTGGGCGTTTATCGACTCGTTTTTATGTCATGTACACCGAATTAGAAAGTACTTATCAACGTACTAAAATTCTGGCAGAAAATGATCACCTGACTAAGCTAGCTAACCGCCACCAATTCCAAGTTCAAGCGCAGAAAGCTCTAGCCGAATTGCCACCAAAGCACCACGCTTGGGTGCTATATATAGATTTAGATAATTTTAAATATGTAAACGACAAATATGGTCATCAGGTTGGAGATTCTCTTCTCATTAGTTTTGCCACTCACATGCGGCTACTTTGTGATGAATTCCAGCGAGAAGATGGTGTGGTCAGTATTCCTGCACGGTTATCTGGAGATGAATTTGCCATTATCATTTGTAGTCCACATAGATTGCCGCACTCAGCGCAAAAGTTTGCAGAACTACTGTTGGAACCGATTTTAAATAAATCAAGTACCGCTTTGTCTAACCTCCCGATAACGGCCAGTGTGGGGATTTCCACCTATATTCAAGATGGCGATCATATAGATAAACTATTAATACATGCCGATGCGGCCATGTATCAGGCTAAAAACTCAGGTAAAAACCAAATTTCTTTCTATTCCAGAAAACTGGATAAAGAAGTACAACGCCGTAATCGTATCGAACGCGCTCTACGTTCAGGAAATTTTGATGACGAGTTTACACTTTATTATCAGCCTTATTTTTCTCGAACTGATGGCATGATAGCCGGTGTAGAAGTACTGCTAAGATGGCATTCCAAGCATCTAGGTGATGTTTCACCGAAAGAGTTTATCCCTGTGGCAGAGCAAACTGGTTTGTTCAATTTACTTGACCGCTGGGTAATCAAAACGGCCTTTAGCCAATATACTACGTTAAGGAAAGTACTTAATGAATCACTTCAGCTATCAATTAATTTATCAACAGCAACACTAACTTCACTTGAGTTGGCAAACTTTATTGATAAGCAGGCTCATAAGCATCAAATATCACCTAATATGGTCGCATTTGAAATCACTGAGACTTTTACAGCAGATAAACAGAACTATTTACTGCTGACCGAATTGAATCACTTAGGATTTGGTCTGACAATTGATGATTTCGGTGTCCATCACACCTCTTTAGCACAGCTACTTCAATATCCCGTGAAGAATATTAAGTTTGGTCGACACTTCCTAGAGACATTGTCTGAGAAGAATAAGCAGAGTGTGATTAAACCACTGATTGAACTGTGCCATTCACAAGGCATGACGGTAACAGCTCAGGGAGTAGAAAATTACGATAGTCACCATTGGGTATCTTCCCACCAGTGTGACTATCTACAAGGCTATTTTTATGCCCAACCCATGTCTTACAGTGGCATAATTGAGTGGCACACTAATAAACAAGAAACGGTAAATAATGCAAAAGGTCATCATTTCATCACTCAATCCAGCTAAAATCAGTGCGGTTCAAACGGCTTTCGAAACCGTATTTCCCGGAAATATGTTTGAGTTTAGTGGTGTCAGCGTACCTAGCGAAGTCTCTGATCAACCGATGAGTGATCGTGAGACTCATCTTGGAGCCATCAATAGAGTCCGCAACGCTAAAGAAGCTCAACCTGATGCTGATTTTTATGTTGGTATTGAAGCTGGCATTGAAGGGAAAGCAACATTTGCTTGGATGGTTATTGAAAATTCACAGAATCGTGGTGAATCTCGCTCAGCAAGTTTAGAGCTTCCTCCTTTGGTTCTAGCCAAATTAGCCAAGGCCCATGAACTTGGTGATGTAATGGACGAACTTTTTGCTACCGAAAACATCAAGCAAAAAGGGGGAGCAATAGGCCTTTTGACTCAATTTCAATTAACGCGAAGTTCTGTATATCACCAAGCACTGATCTTAGCGTTAGTCCCTTTTCTTAATCCCGCTTATTTCCCTGCAAACCTCGTATAAAGGTATTTTTCTAATAAAAAAGGCTAACTCATCGTTAGCCATTTTTATTTAAGCTTCTGGTTGCTTTATCAAGCTATCAAGAACTTTTTTATCTTCTTCAGAGCAAGACTTCAATTCATTCGAACCTCGAGTGATTGTTGCAATACCAACTCCCAGCATTTGGCTGATCTGCCTTTGCGACAACTCACCTTTCATTAATTCGCTGAAGATATTTACTCTAGCAATCAAAGCATCTCTTTCATCAGCAGTCATCAGCATGGTTAATAACATTTCGTGCTGTCCAGTCTTGGCCGCACGTTCAACTAATGCCATCAACTGCTGCCACTCAGTGTATTCTGGTTGTTGTGACATAACAGTTCTCATAAATTGATATATCAGCCTATTGTAGATGACCGACCTAAAGAATCAATATCTTGCTTGCGTCTCCATTGAAGTTAAAAACCGCCCTTGCGTGCCAGTCAAATCACGATAGTAAACTTCAAACATCAATATGTTTTGTACGTAACCACGCGTTTCTTTGTAAGGGATAGATTCAATAAAAGCATATGGACCGAGTTTACCTTGAGTTTCTGAGCGCCAACGATCAACTCTTGCGGGACCTGCATTGTATGCAGCTAGAGCAAAAATACGATTTTTATCATACCGTTTTAATAGGCTTTTGAAGTAATGACTACCTATTTCAATATTTTTACCTACATCATAAAGTTCATCGGCTCCCGAATAATCGAGTTGGTATTTTTTCGCTGTATAACGCGCAGTTGAAGGCATAATTTGCATAATACCTCTTGCCCCAACAGAGGAATGGGCATCCGCATCTAATGCACTTTCTTGGCGCGCAACCGACATTAAAGTAATAGGATCGACATTGTGCTTATTGCCCCAAAACTTAAACCACCATTGATGGGCTAATGGAAAACGCAATTCAATATTATCCCATAGGCTTGCAGAGATAGACGCTGTCACAGTGAGGTGATACCAATGCTGGTTTGCCGCATAAACAGCAAGCATCTCCTTTTCGGTATGATTGACACGATCCAGTAACCACCCCCACTCACGCTTAGCGGCAGCAATTTTGTCCCGCTTGATGAGTTCATCAATGCGGTCAAGAGCTTTAGTATATGGAGCAACAACCCCCGCTCTGTAATTCACCTCGTGGTTTGGATAATGAATCGACTGTTTTAATGCGTTTGCCGCTGCGACACTGTAAAAGTTGCGTTGACCAATGACCTTACTTAATCGCTTGGTTCCTTGCGCTTTTAAACCTAACTCCATATCGCTACGACCTAACCAATATTGCCAGCGAAGCGATTCTTGCTCATGTTTCGGTAATAAGCTGATCCATGCTTTAACTCCCTGCCAATCAGCATGTCGAATGGCAAGGCGGGTCCGTATTTGTACTAACAGCGGATCTTTGCTGGCAGCAACGACACTGTCGCGCCATTGAACTAAGGTTTGGTCATCATCATGCAGTAATTGTAAGGTAATATATCGCGCCAAATTATGGGTCTGTTTTTCACGCCAATGTGGCAGCTCTTTAACGCTATTGAGCAATCGTCTCGCTTTCTTTGCATCACTTCTAGCAACTTTCTTGATGGACAATTCGATTAAATCGCCAAGCTGGGAAGTATGTGGAAACCGCTTAGCAAAATAGACAATTCGTTGTGGGTGAGAATATAGCTCTAACATATTCATCCCCCATTGCATCATATCTTGGTCTTGCAGTTTTTGAGCAAGATAACTGATTAAATTGGGGTTTCTGGCATCAAACGCCAACAGCATCCGTTGATAAATTAACGCATCAGTACGTCCACCAGATTGTGCCCAAGCACGAAACAGAGGATCGCACTCATCAGCAATACTATCGCCTTTTAACCATAAAGCTCGCGCACCGCGAAAAGCAGATTTCTGATCACCGGTCACCCATTTAGCGTAATAGTAATCACACTGAAATGACTCTCCGATAGGTTCATGATGCTGAAATGCTAAAAATTCTTGCCACTTTTTTTCTTTGGCAAGCGCTGTTAAATAAGGAGCACTGATACGAGCTGAAAATGGATAATCTCGATAATTGTGAACAAATTCCCGAACTTGTTGCGGAGATTTTTTCCCAATATTAACCAACATCGCACGATAATCGAGATATGGCGCGAGTGGATAGTTTTTTAGTTTTGCGCGTACTTTTTGGTATGCAGCGACATCGTCTTCATCAAGCCAATCTTGCGCTTGATCGTACAAATTTCTCTGCTGTTCAAGAGAGATTGCTGCAGATGACGAACTGCTAAAAACCAGGCCACAAACAAATAAGGCCGGTACTACCTTTGGCAGCCGGAACACAGAGAGTAATGACATGAAATAAAATCCTTAACTCCTTTACTAGACCATCCATTACGCAAACTATAGGAAAAAAAGTAAACACGTGGGAAGTTAACTTGATGTAAAGAATTGGACATTGCTTACATTTATTGATGATTGTCCAATTTATTTTCAATCTTCATCTAAGGTATTTAATGGTGAGATATCGCTGTGAAGACACAGTGGAATTACCATTATGCTAACAATAAGCACCTTGAGGTTGTTTGGGTATAGTATAGAATGACGGTTTTATTTTATTGAAAAGATTAGGAACGATCGGCAATGGCTGAATACGTATATACCATGTCTCGGGTGAGCAAAATTGTGCCGCCTAAGCGTCAAATACTAAAAGACATTTCGTTGAGCTTTTTCCCGGGCGCTAAAATCGGTGTTTTAGGTCTAAATGGTGCGGGTAAATCAACTTTATTACGCATCATGGCAGGTATTGATAAAGATTATGATGGTGAGGCTCGTCCGCAACCCGGTCTAAATGTAGGTTATCTACCTCAAGAACCTGTACTAGATGAGAGCAAAACAGTTCGCGAAATCGTTGAAGAAGCAGTGGCCGATGTGGCTGGAGCACTAACTCGCCTTGATGAAGTTTATGCCGCATACGCAGAGCCAGATGCCGATTTTGATGCTCTTGCTAAAGAACAAGGCGAACTAGAAGCACTTATTCAAGCCAAAGACGGTCATAATCTTGAAAATTCATTGGAACGCGCAGCAGACGCTCTACGTCTTCCTGAGTGGGACCAAAAAATTCAACACCTTTCTGGTGGTGAACGTCGCCGTGTAGCCATCTGTCGCTTACTGCTCGAAAAGCCAGACATGTTGTTACTTGATGAACCAACCAACCACCTTGATGCCGAATCTGTTGCTTGGCTGGAACACTTCCTTGTTGACTATTCTGGTACCGTTGTGGCGATCACCCACGACCGTTATTTCCTTGATAACGCAGCTGGATGGATTTTAGAGCTTGACCGTGGTGAAGGTATTCCATGGGAAGGTAACTACAGCTCTTGGCTTGAACAGAAAGACGCTCGTTTGAAGCATGAGGCCGCTCAAGAGAAAGCTCGTCAAAAAACCATTGAGAAAGAACTGGAATGGGTTCGTCAAAACCCTAAAGGTCGTCAGGCAAAATCAAAAGCACGTATGGCGCGCTTTGAAGAATTGCAAAACACAGATCACCAAAAACGTAACGAAACCAACGAACTCTTTATTCCACCAGGTGAACGCTTAGGTGATAAAGTACTCGAGGTGAATAACCTCACTAAATCATTTGATGGCCGCGTTCTTATCGATGATCTTTCATTCAGTATGCCTAAAGGTGCCATTGTCGGTATCGTCGGTGCCAACGGTGCAGGTAAATCGACGCTGTTCAAAATGCTGAGTGGCGTAGAACAACCAGATTCAGGTTCTATCGAATTGGGTGATACTGTGAAACTGGCATCAGTTGATCAGTTCCGCGATAGCATGGACGATAAGAAAACCGTTTTCCAAGAAATTTCTGAAGGAAACGACATCATCCGTATCAACAATTACGAAGTTCAAGCGCGCGCTTACTGTTCTCGCTTCAATTTTAAAGGTGTCGACCAACAAAAAATCATCGGTGAACTATCTGGTGGTGAACGCAACCGTGTGCATTTAGCAAAATTGCTGAAAGCAGGTGGTAACGTATTACTACTCGACGAACCAACCAACGATCTTGATGTAGAAACGCTACGTGCACTAGAAGAAGCGTTACTTGAGTTCCCTGGTTGTGCCATGGTTATCTCGCATGACCGCTGGTTCTTAGACCGTATTGCTACTCACATCATCGATTACCGTGATGAAGGCAAAGTTAACTTCTATGAAGGTAACTACACTGAGTATATGGAATGGCTAAAAGCCACTGAGGGCGCTCAAGCAGCTGAGCCTCATCGTATTAAATACAAACGTATTACCAAGTAATATTATGAAATAAAGATAGGCTGCATATTTATTGCAGCCTTTTTTATATCGGGAAAATACCTAACCGAAGACATGTAAATAAGACCTTCTATTTGCAATAACTTTGCTATGCTTAGGTGAGTAGATTTGTATCTTTCGATAAAAAGCTTAAGTTAGAGGATAGAATCTTGATGGAAAGACGTCGCTTTCTACGTGTAATTTATCAAGCCCCAGTGACTTTAAAACAAGGCGATCTTACTTTCCCAGCAATGGTAAGAGATATTTCCTTACACGGCATGTTGGTGCATTGTGAGGCTCCACAATCACTATCGACAGACACTGTAATAGAAGTATCATTACAGCTCCCGGACAGTGATGTTGAGATTAATCTTATTGCTAACATTGTCGATTTAAAAGCTAATATATTACGTTTAAAAGTCGATCATATTGATTTAGAAAGCCTTGCTCACCTGAAAAGGTTAGTCGAACTTAATATGGGAAATGACGATATGTTACATCGCGACCTCGACCATTTAATGGACCAAGATAGCTAAAAGATGCAATAAAAAACGCTGCTCAAAGCAGCGTTTTTTATGAATTGTTCCATTAACCTCGATGAATCGCATCGTGGGCCTGTTTCAATAAATTCTGACTTTCACGCATAAACTGTTCAGAGTAATCACCAAACCACTCACTGACTTTGCCAAAATTATCGATAAACCCTTGCTTGTCACCACGCTTAATCAGTTCAACCGACTCAGTAAAACTCTTATGAAAACGTTCTATCATATCCACGTTCTCTTGAGAGGAAAGAATAATATCTCCATATAAATTAGGATCTTGTGCAAACAAGCGCCCAACCATAGCAATCTCAAGACGATAAATAGGTGAACTTAATTGCAGTAATTGAGCCATATTCGGTTTCACTTTGGATAAATGAACACCGTAAGCAAACGTCGTAAAGTGGCGCAGCGCTTGAATCATAGTCATCCCATGATCATGATCTTCTGCGGCAATGTTACAAATACTAGCGCCCCAAATACCCAACTGTTCAAGCAGCCATTGATAATGCTCTGCCCCACGGCCATCACAACAAACGACCACCTGTTTAGCTAAACTTGGGACGTCTGGTCCAAACATAGGATGCAATCCGACCACTGGACCTTCATGCACATCGAGCATCGCTTTTAGTGGCTTAGACTTAATCGACGTAAAATCAGCAAGAATACAGTCTTTGGGAAGTTTGTTTAGTTTACCTATCACCTCTAAGGTTAGGTGAATTGGCACGGTCACAATCACTAACCCAGCATCGTGCAAAATTTCATCGGCTTGGCTCCAGTCATCTTTTTCGATCACTTTCACCTCATAACCAGACAAACGGAACATTCGCCCAAATAACGTTCCAAGTTGTCCTCGACCACCAATTAAAACAACTGAACGCAGCTCAGGTTTTAAACATTTAAAACCTGAATCTTTTTCACTTGAGTAAGATTCACGCATTGTACGGCGTAAAATGTCTTCAATTAATTGTGGTGGAACACCTTGGCGATCCGCTTCTTCACGGCGAGAAGCTAACATGGCCGCTTCACGGTCCGGTGCATAAATAGGTAAACCATGCTGACTTTTAACCACTCCAACCTGTTCAACTAATGCTAAACGGCGAGAGAGCAATTCAACCATCTGTTTATCTACTGCATCAATTTGATCGCGTAATGCACGTAACTGTTCGGCCATGTTTTCTACTTCCTTAACTATTCTTTAGTCGATCTTCTAATACTGGTGTTAGGTCACGATGTGCTGAACGTAATAGCTCTTCAGTTGTATTCCAATTAATACACGCATCAGTAATAGAAACACCATATTCCATATCTTCTAGAGAAAGATCTGCAGATTGACTACCTTCATTAATATGACTTTCAATCATCAAACCAATAATAGAAGTATTACCTTGACGAATTTGTTTGAATGCATCATTCGCCACTAAAGGTTGACGACGGTAATCTTTACGTGAATTTGAATGACTACAGTCAATCATTAATGACGGTTCCAAACCTGAATCGCGCATCTCCTGTTCACACTCAGCCACAGACACTGAATCGTAATTGGTCTGTTTACCACCACGTAAAATCACATGACCATTATGGTTACCACGAGTAGTCAATAACGCAACTTGCCCCTCGCGGCTAATGCCCATGAAACGGTGACTAGAAGCAGCAGCTTGCATCGCATTAATGGCTGTAGATAAGCTACCATCAGTACCATTTTTGAAACCAATTGGCATGGATAAACCACTCGCCATTTCACGGTGAGTTTGTGATTCAGTAGTACGAGCGCCAATCGCAGCCCAACTGAAGGTATCTGACAAATATTGAGGACTGATTGGGTCAAGTGCTTCTGTTGCCAGCGGGATTTCCATTTCGGCTAAATCAACCAATAACTGACGACCAATATGCAGACCTTGTTCAATATCAAAGGTCCCATCTAAACGAGGATCGTTAATTAATCCTTTCCAACCTACTGTGGTACGTGGTTTTTCAAAGTAAACCCGCATCACTAAGTAAATTTGATCTTTCAATTCTTCCGATAGAGCTTTCAGGCGACGAGCGTAATCTTTAGCGGCTTCAATATCATGGATTGAACATGGACCACAAACCACTAATAAGCGGTGATCTTTCTTATGAATGATGTCTGCAATCTCTTGGCGAGATTGACGGATAAAACGTCGCGCCTTATCACTCAATGGAATTTTCGCTTTTAGTACGTCTGGAGTGATCAATATCTCTTCATCAACGATATGGATATCACTTAAATCACTTTTTTTCATCTCGATACCTGTAATATTTTTTTTACACTCAGTTGTAAACATTAGTTCCTCAAACTCTATAGGCAAACAAATTATCAGTCTTTTAAAACATTGCAAGTGTAAATAACAAAAAACATATGGTGTACAAAATTATTTACATTTAATTTTTACTGCTATCTGTTAAAAATGGTGCTCTTTTAATATTTTCTCTTCCGTAAGTTATTTACAATAAGCACTCTTATTAATAAGGACTCGATCTATCTTATGGAGTTAATACTCTCTTTAATGCAGCAGATGTGTGTGTATCTAGTTTTAGCATACATGCTGAGTAAAACTCCTATTTTTCTTCCTCTTCTCAATATTTCCTATCGAAGAGGCCATAGATTCTGCCTTTACATCCTATTTTCCTTATTTTGTATCACTGGAACGTACTTTGGTCTACAGATAGATGATGCAATTGCTAATACACGTGCGATTGGTGCCATTATGGGAGGGCTATTTGGTGGACCTTTACTCGGTTTTACCGTTGGTTTTACTGGGGGCATTCATCGTTACATGCAAGGTGGGTTTACTGATGTCGCATGTGCAGTTTCAACCACGGTTGAAGGTATCATTGGCGGAGTGTTTCATTCCTACTTTATTTATCGTAATAAATCTGAAAAATTATTTAGCCCGGTGATCGTATTTGTCATCACACTTGTGGCAGAAATCGCTCAAATGGCAATCATTCTATTACTTGCCCCTCCTTTCGATGAAGCATTTCATTTAGTACAAAAAATTGCCGCCCCAATGATCATCACGAATTCGATTGGTGCCGCGCTCTTTATGAGTATTTTAGTTGACCGTAAAACCATTTTCGAAGAGTACTCGGCCGCCTTCTCAAGACGAGCACTGAACGTAGCTGAACGTTCAGTTGGAATCCTATCTGAAGGATTCACCCCAGATAACGCTAAAAAGATTGCACGAATTGTTTATGAGCAAACGAACGTAGGTGCCGTCGCTATCACCGATACACAAGAAATTCTTGCGTTCATTGGTATCGGTGATGATCACCATATTCCAGGCAGACCTATTTCTTCTTCAAGTACAACAGAAGCCATTAAAATGAATCGAATTATTTATTTAGATGGTAAAGAACACCCTTACCAGTGTTCGATTCGTTCAGACTGTAAACTTGGATCTGCGCTAATTATTCCTTTACGTGCTGGTGATCGTGTCATTGGCACCATAAAGATGTACGAACCGCGCCGTAAGCTTTTCTCAACAATCAATATGTCAATGGCGCAAGGCATTGCACAACTCCTATCGAGTCAGATTTTGTATGGTGAGTACCAACAAAAACAGATGTTGTTGTCTCGTGCTGAGATAAAATTACTGCAAGCTCAAGTTAATCCTCATTTTTTGTTTAATGCGTTAAATACCATTAGTGCTGTTATTCGTCGTCAGCCAGATACAGCTCGAGAACTCATTCAGCAATTGTCTCACTTCTTCAGAAGTAATCTTAAACAAAACGTTGAATCGGTTTCTTTACGTGAGGAGTTAGACCATGTGCGTTCTTATTTAGCGATAGAGCAAGCCCGCTTTGCTGACCGATTGAGTGTAGACATTGATATTGATGCATCGGTATTAGACCGGAAGCTCCCCACGTTTACTTTACAGCCATTAGTTGAGAACGCGGTAAAACACGGCATATCAAACTTACTTGAAGGGGGACATATTCGGATATATAGCCAACCCCATGATGAAGGCACAAGGATCATCGTTGAAGATAATGCCGGTAGTTTTGATGATAGCCACAAAGAACTCAAGGCTGCACATAGCGGGCTTGGAATACAAATTGTGGATAAGCGTCTGACCAACCAGTTTGGCCCAGTTGCTCATTTACAACCTTTTGTAAATCCAGGATATTACACCCAAATGAGTTTTATCATTCCTCATGTAGGACAACCTCACAATGAATGACAAATTTTCTGCTCTAATCATTGATGATGAGCACTTTGCACGTGAAGAACTTATCGACCTACTACAAGAAAGCCACGATATTGAGGTAATAGGTGAAGCAACTAATGCGATTGAAGGGTTAAAAAAAATCCACCAGCTAAAGCCTGATGTCGTATTTTTAGATATTCAAATGCCAATGGTGACAGGGATTGACCTGATCGCAATGCTTGACCCTGAAGTCATGCCCAAGATTATTTTTGTTACCGCGTACGATCAATATGCTGTACAAGCTTTTGATGATAATGCCTTTGATTATCTCCTCAAACCTATCGATCCCAAACGCTTGAATAAAACACTTCATCGACTTCAGGAAACGCGTCACACTCAGCCTAACTATCAAACTATCACACCACAATATATTGAACAGATTCCATGCATAGGTCATCAAAGAATTATGTTGGTCAATATCGCAGAGGTCGAATTTGCTTGCAGTGAAGTCGGTGGTGTAAAAATCCAAACCATGGATCAAAAATTGACAACTCAACTCACGTTGAAGGTATTAGAAGAGAAGACACCGCTTATGCGCTGCCATCGGCAATACCTTATTCACTTAAAAGCCATTAAAGAAATTAAACTGATTGATAACGGTCTGGCAGAAATCGTCACCCATTCCCACCACACCGTTCCAGTAAGCCGCCGATACTTCAAAGAACTCAAAGAAAGGCTCGGCTTTTGAAGAGACTATTGCTCACAATACGGTGCTAAGGCGGCGGTAGCCGCTTTCCAGAGCGTTGTATGAACCAAATCAGAGTAGCGTATCGATTGTGTTTTTCTTAAGCGCATTGCTTTATCTACTTCGGTGATTGGCAAGTGGTCGAGAACTTCTACTGCAGAATTACGATTGTTGCACATCAGTAACATATCACATCCCGCTTCGAGCGCCTGCTGTGATCTATCAGTGGGCCCGCCCATGATCGCAGCCCCTTCCATGCTCAAATCATCAGAAAAAACCACACCTCTAAAGTTCAGCTCTCGGCGTAATACATCTTGTAACCAATACTTTGAACCACTTGCAGGCTGTGAATCATAAGCGGGATAAATGACATGGGCCGGCATCATCGCATCTAATAGTTCATGTTCAATCTGATGACGGAATATTTCCATATCCGCCATAATAGAATCACGGTGATCGTAGGGTGTTTCTAGGTGAGAATCAGCCACAACACCACCATGGCCAGGAAAATGTTTCCCAGTAGTAGCCATTCCCGCACTTTTCATCCCGCGCATAAATGCTGAACTATGCGCAATAATCGTTTTAACATCTTCACCAAATGCACGATTCCCAATAGCGCGGCACTCATAGCCTTTATCTAGTACAGGAGCAAAACTAAGATCAATATCGTGAGCCACTAACTCTGCTGCCATCAACCAACCACCGAGTTCGGCAAGCTTTTCTCCTTCCGGTACTGAATGGTACAAGGCAGCAGGAGGTAAGCGAGAGAATCCTTCTTTAAATCGCTGTACACGTCCACCCTCTTGGTCTACACCAATGAGTATTGGACGTTTTGCCGCTTTACGAATACTCTCGTTTAACGCCAATAGCTGGCCACGATCATGATAGTTACGCGAAAAAAGTATCACGCCACCTACAGTAGGATGAGCGAGCATTTCACGCTCTTCCGCATCCAATTCAAAGCCAGTAACATCGAGCCATAACGGACCCATAATTGCTCCTTGGTGATCTGAGAAATATTTAACACTCAGGAAGATTATTTAGTTTGTTTTTCAATTACAATGCCTTGGTAAAGGTTATAACGAAGGGATGACATAATCATGCAGCGCGAACTCTATATCGGCCTCATGTCAGGAACCAGTCTTGATGGCATTGATGTTGCCATCACCGCCATTGACTCAAAGGCAATCTCGTTAGTTGCCAGCGATTGTTTGCCTATCCCTGAAACCTTAAAAGCCGGGTTACTCAGTATCGCCCTAAATGAACCCTCTACCATTGCAAATATAGGCATGTTAGATCATCAATTAGGCCTGCTATACAGTAATGCTGTTATGCACATTCTCAAGCTAGCGAACCTAACACCAAAAGACATTACTGCCATTGGCTGTCACGGGCAAACAGTATTTCATCAGCCGCTAGGGCCACACCGTTTTACCGTTCAATTAGGTGATGCGAATCTCATCGCAGCCCAAACTGGTATTACTACTGTCGCTGACTTTAGACGCAAAGATATGGCATTGGGCGGACAAGGTGCGCCGTTAGTTCCTGCATTTCATCAACATTTATTTGGTCAAAATCACTCCAACGTTGTGATTCTTAATATAGGTGGAATCGCCAATATTTCCATTTTGGAAACAACAGGACATGCACTTGGTTTTGATACAGGGCCAGGCAATATGCTTATGGATGCTTGGTGCCTAAAGCATCATAACCACCCTTTTGATCAAGACGCTAAATGGGCTCAGCAGGGTCAAATTATTCCTGAATTATTACAGCGCCTTATGCAAGACAAATATTTCGCGTTACCCTCACCCAAAAGCACAGGGCGTGAATACTTCCATCTAGGTTGGCTAGAACAGCATATGGGACTAGAGAGTTACTCACCAGTTGATGTACAACGAACACTATGTGAATTAACTGCATTAACGGTTGCAGAGCAAATTCAGCCGCATCAATCAGGAGATCACCCTTCTGTTTATGTTTGTGGTGGAGGCGCTCAAAACCCATTATTAATGGAACGACTAGCGCAATTGCTACCCAATTGGCACATAACAACAACCAGTCAACAAGGCGTAGATAGTGATGCCATGGAGGCAATGGCCTTCGCTTGGTTAGCAGAGAGAAGAATTCATAACCAACCAAGCAATCTACCCAGTGTCACTGGCGCTTGTCGCCCAGCCTCATTGGGCGTAATTTATTACCCAGATTGAAAAAGACAAGGACACTTATGACTAATGATGCGCTGCTGACAGCACTCTCCCATTTAGTATCAGAAAAACGTAATCCTGACACTATGGATATTGATCTGCTTAGCTCACAAGAAATCGTATCTCGCCTCAACCAACAAGATAAACTCGTACCGTTAGCCGTTGAGAAAGTGTTACCTCAAATTGCTCAAGGTGTCGATGCCATTACCGAAGCATTTAAACAAGGTGGCCGCCTGATTTATCTTGGAGCTGGTACGAGTGGGCGTTTAGGCGTTCTCGATGCTGTAGAATGTCCTCCGACATTTAGCGTTAGTGATGAAATGGTTGTGGGGTTAATTGCTGGCGGCAAAGAAGCCATGTTTAAAGCTCAAGAAGGTGCTGAAGATTCAGCCGTCTTGGGGGAAACAGAGTTAAAAAATATCAACTTCAATGCGAATGATATTTTAGTGGGAATCGCAGCGAGTGGTCGCACACCCTATGTAATTGGTGCAATAGATTATGCAAAACGAATTGGCGCAACAACTATCGCTTTATCGTGTAACCCCAACTCGCCTATCGCCGATATTGCCCATATTGCAATTTCTCCAGTGGTAGGCCCAGAAGCTTTAACCGGTTCAACACGATTGAAATCTGGTACCGCGCAGAAGCTCGTACTTAATATGCTAACAACAGCAAGTATGATCCGCTTGGGTAAGAGTTATCAGAACTTAATGGTTGATGTAAAAGCAACCAATAAAAAACTTGTCGCAAGAGCAATACGTATCGTTATGCAGGCTACCGACTGTTCAAGAACTGAAGCAGAAAACCTTTTAGAACAGAGCCATAATAACGCAAAAGCAGCCATACTAATGCACCTAACGGGCATCAGTTATGCTGAAGCAGAAGAAAAATTGCACGACTCAGATGGTTTTCTTCGCCGTGCAATCGAACCGGATGAGATTGAGTGAATCATGAACGAAAGCCTTAATCAGGCTTTCGTTTTACTCATTATTTATTTACCACCATGACCATCATCATTGCTGTTACCACCATTATTGCTTCCTTTTGGTAACGTCATTAATGACACTACGGTATCTCCCGTCACAGGAGCAAACGTAGGAATGTCATAACACATCTTGATTCGGCCTTTCCCATTAACCAAAAATAGCGGCAAAAAGTAACGATCTTTATGTTTCTGCAGATAATCTTGATAGGTGAATTCATCGCTAATGCGAGTGTGTTTAATTTCAGCGCCTTGGTTCACCAAACTCGCTAATTTCTTGTAACTTACATCACCACCCAAGAAAGGTAACCCATGATATTCTTGCGCCACATTGTGCTTATCATTAGGGTCCGATTTTACTTTATCATGTAAGCAAAATACCCGTTCTTCACCAAAATCCTGCAAAAACTGCATACAAGCCATTGCGTTAAAATGCTTATCCGCTGTTATAGCCACTACGTGACCAATACCAATTAAATTCAAGTAGTTATCAGCATGGCTCGAGATAGGATTTCCATAGTAATGCTCTAAGCCCATCATGCGAGCTTGACGAATATAATCCCAGTTAGAATCAGTCACAACGACTCGGCAATCATATTTCCGAATAGCATCAGCGACTAAGCGCCCTACATCGTTTGCACCAATAATCAAAAAGCCTTTTGGTGCTGGTTCAGCCACTTTTAACCACAAAGCAAATGGTCTAGCCGTTGCACTTTGTAATACAACGGTACCAATAATCACCATAAACGTTAGCGGCACTAACATTTTCGCCCCAGGAACACCAAGGTTAACCAATTTAATCGCAAACAGTGATGAAATAGAGGCAGCAACAATGCCTCGAGGAGCTACCCAAGAGAGGAACACTTTTTCATTGAGTGACAATTTACTGCCAATCGTGGTCAAAAAGATCGATACTGGACGAGAAATAAGCTGCATAAATACAAACATACCCGCAGCGCCCCAGCCAAAGACGAGGAAATCATCGGGATCAATACGTGCCGCCAGTAAAATGAAAAGCCCCGAAATAAGCAATACCGTCAGGTGCTCTTTAAAGTGCAGAATATGACGAATGTTGACACCCTTTGCGTTTGCCAACCACATCCCCATCACCGTAACAGTCAATAATCCAGACTCAGACTCAATCGCATTAGAAATAGCAAAAACGCCTAATACAATACTCAGTACAGCAAATGGCTGAAGGTATTCGGGAATCATACGGCGTCGCAACGCAAACGCGACGAATGCACCGGAAATAGCGCCGATGATCAACCCAACTGCCAATATCATCGCTAAAACATGAAGGCTATGAGCTTCACTGCTTGAGACTAAGAACTCGTAAACCATGACGACAAACAAAGCGCCCAATGGATCGATGAGGATGCCTTCCCAACGCAAAAAATTAGATAACCTTGCATTGGGTCTGACCGTTCTCAGCAAAGGAACGATAACCGTTGGCCCAGTGACGACCGTTAAGCTTCCGAATAAGAATGCAAGAGTCCAATCTAAACCAATAAAATAGTGTGTTGCTGCGCTGGTCAACACCCAAGAGATCAATGCTCCAACAGTGACAATTGTCCACACTGTATGGCTTACACCGCGTATCTCTTTAAAGTTGAGCGTTAAACTCCCTTCAAACAGGATGACAGCAACCGCTAGTGAAATTAGAGGGAAAAGCAGATCCCCCAATAATGTTTGAGGGTTGAGAATACCCGCTACAGGGCCGACAATAATGCCTGCGAGTAGTAGAAATAAGATAGCAGGTAAACGTAAGCGCCATGCCAACCACTGACAAGCCAAACCAACCACGCCAATACCTGCAACCGACAATGCAATCATCTCTCCGTGCATCATCACTCCTTTAAAAACTGTTGTTTAACTTATTGATTATAGTCGCGCCAACCACGCTGCCACTCCATTCTAAATTTTTGACCACTTTTTAAATGATCACACACTCCCATATATTCCTGACCATTCAAACCTATTTGATAAGCCACATTAGGGTTACAGTACTCAAGGATGCCTTCTTCATAACCTTGGTCATATTCAGCTTGATTCGCTGCACCTAGCTTGCTTAAAGCTCGATATGAGCGCTCGGTGTGCCCTTTTACACCATCTTGATAACCTATCTGATGCCAATTTCCATCCGCGGCCAATTGCGTCTCACTAGACACACAACCCGCTAATAACACAACTAACACGCTCAATAGTTTCTTCATACCGAACCTTTTTCTTCTTGGTAACGCAATATCTTACCATCTCGTTTTTCTGTTTAGGAAAACTTACATTGCAATAGTGTATCGTTTTATGACAAACACCACCGTTACAACCATTCAATGGGCTGAAAAACCGTTTAAATGACTATTCGACCACTCACATTAAAATCAAATGTAACCTTTATTTAACAGTTTTAAAATCAACTCTGTACCAATCTAATAAAACAAAAGGTCTTACTATGTTGTGGTTTCTTACCTGTGTAGCAGCTTTGATTGCCGGCTACTTTATCTATGGCGCCTTTGTAGAAAAAGTATTTGGCATCAACGAAAAACGTTTAACACCAGCCCATACCAAAGCTGACGGTGTTGATTATGTTCCGATGTCGACTCCTAAAGTATACTTGGTTCAATTACTGAATATTGCGGGTGTAGGTCCGATTTTCGGCCCTATTATGGGCGCACTGTATGGCCCAGCGGCAATGTTATGGATTGTCATTGGCTGTATCTTCGCGGGAGCAGTACATGATTATTTCTCAGGCATGCTGTCTGTTCGTAATGACGGAGCCTCTGTACCCAGCATTACAGGTAAATATTTAGGTAATGGCGCCAAACATTTCATGAACATTTTTGCCATTGTCTTATTGCTGCTTGTCGGCGTGGTTTTTGTTTCAGCACCAGCCGGTATGATCACAAACCTGATCAATGAACAAACTGGATTTCATGTTAGTATGACCTCAATGGTCATCGTGATATTTGCCTATTATATTTTGGCGACTATTGTCCCAGTCGATAAAATTATTGGCCGTTTTTATCCACTATTTGGTGCCCTATTAATCTTCATGTCGGTTGGGTTGATTGGTGCCATTGCGGTATCAGATCAGCACCAAATTCTAGCTGGCTTCCAAGTCAGTGACATGTTCCATAACCTTAACCCTCACGATATGCCATTGTGGCCAGCGCTATTTATCACTATCGCTTGTGGTGCTATTTCAGGCTTCCATGCCACTCAATCGCCTTTGATGGCTCGGTGTATGGAAAACGAGAAGAATGGTCGCTTTGTTTTCTTCGGTGCCATGATAGGCGAAGGAATCATTGCGTTAATCTGGTGTGCAGTGGCGCTATCATTCTTCGGCTCATTAGACAATTTATCCGATGCTGTGCGACACGGTGGGCCTGGTAATGTTGTTTACTCAGCTTCATTTGGTTTACTTGGGGTATTTGGTGGTGTGCTGGCCTTCTTAGGTGTGGTTATTCTGCCGATCACATCGGGTGACACCGCATTCCGCTCCAGTCGTCTCATCTTGGCTGAATACTTCAATATGGAGCAAAAGACACTGCGCAATCGTCTTTTGATGGCTGTGCCACTATTTATTATCGGTGGGATCCTGACTCAAGTCGATTTCGGCATTATCTGGCGTTACTTCGGTTTTGCGAACCAAACAACAGCGGTAATGATGCTCTGGACTGCGTCAGCTTATTTGCTCAAACACAATAAGCTTCACTGGATCTGCACCATTCCAGCAGTATTTATGACCGCCGTGTGTATCACATTTATTTTAAATAACCATACTCTAGGCTTTGGTATGCCAATGACGATTTCTACACTAATTGGTACTGGGTTATCTTTAGTCGCGATGGTGTATGTGATGGTCACTTCAAAATCTAAAGCCAATTCTGATGAATTGAACGCTTCAGAATCTAAACACGCGTAATGTATACCCAAGTAACCTTGTTTAGAAAAGCAAGAGGGCGTCACTTTGTGACGTCCTCTTTAGTCTTTAACTCAAGGTTAATCAACTTGCTTTATTTGCAGCTCTTTAGGCACTTCAAAGAACATATTTTCTTCACGGCCTAATACATTTTCTACAGCTGTAGCACCGTAAGCCTTAATACGATCAAGAATTTGATCCACTAATTCTTCTGGTGCTGAGGCCCCAGCTGTCACACCAACCAGTTGCGCACTATCAAACCAATGCTGTTCCATATCTTCAGGACAATCAGTGAGATATCCAGGGGTGCCTAACTTTTCTGATAACTCTTTTAGACGCGTGGAATTTGATGAGTTCTTCGAACCAACCACTATCATGACATCAACCTGAGACGCCAACGCACGTACCGCATCCTGACGGTTTTGGGTCGCATAACAAATATCATCTTTACGCGGCCCCTGAATTTTAGGAAAGACTACGCGTAATCGATCAATAACGTCTGCGGTTTCATCTACAGATAGAGTCGTTTGACTCACATAATGAAGATTATCTGGGTGCTTCACCTTTTTCTGTAATGCATCCACATCCGCAGGGTTCTCTACAAGGTACATTCCACCTTCATCGCTGGTGTACTGCCCCATCGTACCTTCCACCTCAGGGTGACCAGCATGACCAATCAATACGACTTCCATATGCTTACGACTCGCACGAGCCACTTCCATATGAACTTTAGTCACGAGTGGACAGGTTGCATCGAACACGGTTAAATCACGTTCTTTTGCTTCCTGACGCACGGCTTGCGATACTCCATGAGCGGAAAAAATCACAATATTATCGTCTGGAACTTCATGTAATTCTTCCACGAAGATAGCGCCACGTTGTTTTAAGCCTTCCACCACAAAACGGTTGTGAACCACTTCATGACGAACATAAATAGGTGGCTCATAGATTTCTAAAGCGCGTTCAACAATGCTGATGGCACGATCAACACCCGCACAAAATCCGCGTGGGTTTGCTAACAGTATTTTCATTTCTTTGCTCATGGTTATATTTTGGCTGGTATTCTACGGTAAGTTACTCAACAGATAAAATTTCTACATCGAAGATAACATCTTGCCCAGCAAGTGGATGATTGAAATCCACCGTAACAGAATCACCCGCAATTTCAGTAATGATGCCCGGAATCTCATGACCATCGGGGCCACTAAAAGCCATAATGGTGCCAATCTCAACTTGCGCTTCACCGACAAACTTAGCTCTATCCATATATTGAATATTATCTGGGTTAGGTTGACCAAATGCATCAGCTGCTTTGAGCTCAACCGCTTTTGTTTCCCCAGCTTTCATCCCTATCAGATGACGTTCAAAATTATCACTGATATTGCCATCGCCAATGACAAATTGGGCCGGTTTTCCCATGTTATGGGTGCTATCAGCTATCGAACCATCTTTTAACTTAATAGTGAAATGTAGGGTGACTACAGAATGCTCAGTTATCGCTGTCACGAGAAATGTCCTTGCGTTATGCGGAGTGTATACCGCCTATGTTTACCAAAATACCAATTGTAGTACAGAGTATTATCAAATAAACAAAACAGAGGCGACGTATCACTTCTAACAAAAAGCGCCATCCGAATCAACGGACAGCGCTTGTGGTTATTTCATTTTACGCAGCGATATCACTGGCTTTTTTTCTTCCCAATAAAGCCATCTAATACGATCATTACCGCCCCAATGCAGATAGCACTGTCGGCAAGATTAAAGGCTGGCCAATGGTAATTTCCCCAAAAGACATCAAGGTAATCCACCACATACCCATGAACTATGCGGTCAAACACATTACCCACAGCGCCACCAATAATCAGTGCGTAAGCGATGTTACTCCACTTTTCTTTGGCCTCTGAACGACGCATCGTCAGAATGAGAAAGACCACCACAGCAAAGGCTATAAGCGTAAATAACCAGCGCTGCCAACCTGCTTGGTTGCTTAAAAAGCTAAAAGCAGCCCCAGGGTTATGCACATACACTATGTTAAAAAATGGTAAAACCGACACGTGGTTTTCCCAGCCATAGCCTACAGAGCCCATTACTATGAATTTAATAGCAATATCAGCTATGAATACGAGTAGCGCTAGCGCTAACCAGCGCACTCCCGATTGTTTGAGCGTTATAGCCTGTTTTGTCATGAATACCGTCTTTTATTATGCGTACTTACGTACTTCACCTTCGCCTTCAACGTTAGACACACAACGACCACAAATAGTTTCGTGGCCTTTAATTGTGCCTACATCGTCGGTATGGTGCCAGCAACGTTCACATTTATGAGCTTCAGTTTTAACCACTTCAACAAACAGACCTTCATGATCAGTCTCTTGAGCGTTCGAGGTTTTCTCTGCAAGAGGTTTTACTGTTGCACCAGAGGTAATAAGAACAAAACGCAATTCGTTTTCAAGCTTATTGAGTTTCTCAGTTAAAGCATCATCAGCAAACAAGGTCACTTCTGCTTGTAGAGAACCACCAATCACTTTTTCACTGCGTGCCGCTTCCAATAGTTTGTTCACAGAGCCACGTACATGCTGAATTTCCGTCCAGAACTCATTATTAAGCTCTTCGCCTTCGGCAAGGCCGAATAGACCATCGAACCACTCTTCAGTGAAAACATACTTAGCACGGTTTTCACCATTTGCTTGTTTCACTGGCATTGCGTTCCAGATCTCATCAGCAGTGAACGACATAATAGGTGCCATCCAACGAACTAGAGCTTCGACAATGAAGTACAGGGCAGTTTGACAACTACGTTGTGCATGACCACCTTGTTTTGCTGTGTACTGACGGTCTTTGATTACATCTAGGTAGAAAGAACCCATTTCAATTGAGCAGAAATGCATCAAACGTTGAACAACATTGTGCATGTTGTATTCTTCGTATGCTTTGATGATGTCATCTTGGAACGCTTGTGCACGGCCAACAGCCCAACGATCCAACGCAACCATTTCATCAGCAGGAACAACGTCAGTTTCTGGGTTGAAACCATTTAGGTTAGCCAAGAAGAAACGCGCTGTATTACGAATACGGCGGTATGCATCAGCACTGTGTTTTAAAATTTCATCAGAAACAGCAACTTCACCGGTATAATCCGTTGAAGCAACCCACAAACGAAGAATGTCTGCACCTAGCTTGTTCGTTACATCTTTTGGTGCAACCACGTTACCGATGGACTTAGACATTTTACGGCCTTGACCATCAACCACGAAACCATGCGTTAATACTTCTTTGTAAGGTGCTTTGCCTTTCGTTGCTACAGCAGTAATCAAAGAAGATTGGAACCAACCACGGTGTTGGTCAGAACCTTCAAGGTACATGTCAGGTTCATTACCGTTGAACTCTTCACGAGCATCCACAACTGAGTAATGAGTAACACCAGAATCAAACCATACGTCTAGAGTATCCAATACTTTTTCGTATTGCTCAGCATCGGCACCAATTAACGTTTCTGGCTCAACATCCCACCATGCTTGAATACCTTTTTCTTCAACGAGTTGAGCTACTTTTTCAATAATAGCTAGCGTATCAGGGTGTAGTTCAGCAGTCTCTTTGTGTACGAATAGAGTAATTGGAGTACCCCAAGTACGCTGACGAGAAATACACCATTCAGGGCGACCTTCAACCATACCTTCAATACGGTTTTGACCCCAATCAGGCATCCATTTTACGCCTTTGATCGCTTCAAGGGCATTTTTACGCAGGCCATTTTGGTCCATAGAGACAAACCACTGTGGCGTTGCGCGGAAAATAATTGGCGTTTTGTGGCGCCAGCAATGAGGGTAGCTGTGCACAAACTCTTCGTAATGAAGTAACGCGCCTTTTTCTTTTAGTAGCTCAACCACAGCAGGGTTAGCTTTAAAGACATGTTGACCAGCAAAGAACTCAGTATCAGGTAGATAAACACCGTTAGAACCAACTGGGTTCGCTACTTCTAGACCATATTTTTGACCAACAACAAAGTCTTCTTGACCATGTCCTGGCGCAGTATGAACCACACCGGTACCAGCATCAGTCGTTACGTGATCACCAAGAATCGCAGGTACTGTAAATGCTAGGAATGGATGCTGGAATTGCAGTAATTCTAAATCAACACCTTTGCTATAACCAAGTGCACGGTAATTTTCGATGCCCGCGCGAGCCATCACATCTTTAAGTAGCTCTGTTGCAACGATAATACGCTCAGGGTTATCGCCTTCGACTTGAACCAACACATACTCAAGGTCTTCACGAACACAAACCGCACGGTTTGCAGGAAGAGTCCATGGCGTCGTCGTCCAAATAACGATTGAGATATCACCTTCCCCTTGTTCACCTTCGAAAGCAAATTTGCTTAGAAGTGCTGCTTCATCAGCCGCTTTAAAGCGAACATCAATCGATGGCGATGTCTTATCTTTATATTCAACTTCAGCTTCCGCTAGAGCAGAACCACATTCTGTACACCAGTGAACAGGTTTAAAACCTTTGTGTAGGTGGCCATTATCCGCAATCTTACCTAAAGCACGAATAATGTTAGCTTCTGTAGCAAAATCCATAGTGCGATATGGTTTATCCCAATCGCCCGTAATTCCAAGACGCTTAAAGCTCTCTTTTTGGCCTTCAACTTGGCCCGCTGCATATTCACGACATTTTTCACGGAATTCAGCGGCAGTCAGTTTCTTGCCTGGTTTGCCAAATTTTTTCTCTACCATCAATTCGATAGGTAGGCCGTGGCAGTCCCAACCTGGGATATATGGAGCATCAAAACCTGAAAGTGTTTTGGATTTAATAATAATGTCTTTAAGAATCTTATTCAGTGCGTGACCAATATGAATGTCACCGTTAGCATACGGAGGGCCATCGTGTAATACGAAAGATTTTTTGCCTTTTTTGGCTTTACGGATCGCACCGTAAAGATCTTCTTCATACCAACGCTGAAGCATTTCTGGCTCACGATTGGCCAGATTGCCACGCATCGGAAACCCTGTTTCAGGTAGGTTCAGGGTATCTTTATACTCACTCATCGATTCTTAATTCCGTTAGTTGGGCGAAGTTAGACATTATGTTGAAAGGTAGATATTTCCAATCAACCCTTACGCTGACGCAGCCACACCCTTGCTGCCTCAGCATCCAATTCGATCTGTTGTTTTAGTTCATCAAACGACGCGAATTTTACTTCGTCACGCAATTTATGCAAAAGGAGAACTTCTAACTGTTTACCGTATAAATTGTCATGAAAGTCGAATAAATGAACTTCTAATTGTTGGCGGACACCGTTAACTGTTGGTCGTTGGCCAATATTAGCCACGCCACCAATCGCAGTATTCCCGAGCCCTTTTACTTCTACGACATAAACACCAGAAACGGGAGAAACACAGCGTTTCAATGGTATATTCGCAGTAGGAAAACCTATTGTTCTTCCAAGTTTTCTACCGTGAGACACTCGACCACTAATACTGTAATCACGACCTAGCATATCGGCTGCAGAGGCCAAATTATCACTAGCAAGTGCTTCACGAATTGCGGTACTACTTACTCGTAAGCTGGATAGGCAAAAGCTCTGCGTACTGACGACTTCAAAGCCATATTGTTGGCCTGCTTGCTGCAACATGGCAAAGTTGCCCTGTCTTTCTCGGCCAAAGCAGAAGTCATCACCTACTACGAGAAACTTAACACCCAATTGCTTGACCAACAAGTCATGGACAAAGCTTTCCGCCGTCATAGAAGCAAAATGGTAATTAAAATTCACACATAGCAAACGATCAATCCCCAGTTTATCGAGCTGAACGAACTTATCTCGTAAGCGCGTCAGTCGAGCGGGAGCTCGATCTTTTGCAAACAATTCCATAGGTTGCGGTTCAAATGTCATCACCACAGAGTCGAGCCCAAGTCGCTCAGCTCGTTGTGAAACCTGACGAAGAACTTGCTGATGCCCAAGGTGAACACCGTCAAAGTTCCCTATCGTCAATACACAGCCATGATGGTGTGATTTGATATTATGTATGCCGCGAACGAATTCCATCAGAATCTGTTTAAAACCTACTTTTATTATTGTTAGAGCGTGAAACTGGCGGATTATACCCTAAAGCACCTTAATCTGTCGCCGCTTTTAAATCTTTTAAGCGAACACCCAATATAAGAGCTGAAACAATATACACACCAGCACCAAGTACAATTAATCCGATTAGCATTGACGCTCGGTGCAATAAATCCCAGGTTAACCAAACAGACATATCAGCTAATTGCCATTCCACTGCTGCGACCATAAGCGCACCAGCAAGAATCAAACGTACAATAAAGCCAATCGTTTTGCGAGTCACAATATAGACTCGTTGCAGATGAAGACCACGATACAGCAAGGCCATATTCACAAATGCCGAACACGCAGTAGCGATAGCTAAGCCGATATAACCAAAGAACCAAGCAAATATCGCATTCAAAACCATGTTAGTGACCATTGCGACAATACCGTAACGCACTGGAGTTTTAGTATCTTGCCGTGAGTAGTAACCAGGAGCTAGGACTTTGATCAACATAAAGTTAAGTAAGCCCGATGCATAAGCTAATAGTGACAGCGAAGCTTGGTGAACATCTTCCGGAGAGAATGAACCGCGCATAAAAAGCACCATGATCATTGGCTTAGCTAGAACCATCAAGCCTAACATGGCAGGAATACCTAATAGCGTGACCATCCTTACTCCCCAGTCCATCGTTTCGGAGAACCCCGAACGCTGAGCATCAACATGCTTGCGAGACAAAGCTGGAAGAATCACAGTGGCAATCGCAATGCCAAACATTCCCAAAGGGAATTCAAGTAAACGATCAGAATAATAGAGCCAACTAATTGAGCCGGTTTGAAGAAAACTAGCGATAAAAGTGTCGAACAGTAAATTAATTTGACTGACGGAAACACCAAACAGAGCTGGGATCATCAAGGTTCGTATTTTTACCACTCCCGGATCTCGCCATCCCCATTTAGGACGAGATAACACGCCCGCTTTTATTAGGAAAGGCAATTGGAAGAAGAACTGCACCATGCCGCCTAAGAACACACCGATCGCCAAGCCAATTTCGGGCTCAGCTAACTGAGGTGACAAAAATAGTGCACAACCAATGATCATCACATTGAGAAATACCGGGGTAAATGACGAGACCGCAAATTTCCCCATCGTATTTAAAATAGCGCCAGATAAAGCAACAAAAGTGATGAACCACAAATATGGGAAAGTAATCTTAAGTAATAAACTCGCCAGCTCAAATTTAGCAGCAGCCGGTCCTCCATGGAGCCAATCGATAAACCACCCAGCACCAAATACAGCAGTCACCGCACCTGAAAACAGTACTCCACAAATAGTGACGAGACTAACAATGACACCTAATGTGCCAGAAGCTCGAGCAACCAGTTCACGTGTTTTATCCATGTCTCCCGAGGCATGATATTCAGTGAGAACAGGAACAAAGGCTTGAGAAAAAGCGCCTTCAGCAAAAAGACGGCGTAAAAAATTAGGAATTTTATTGGCAAAGAAAAAGACATCAGCACTCGCGCCAGCACCCATTAGGTTCGCAACCACAACATCACGAACTAGGCCAAGCACCCGAGAAATCAACGTCATAGCGCTGACAATAATGCCAGACTTGAGCAAGCGTCTACTCACAGCTACCTCGAAAAAAACCGCTAAAGTCACATTATCGTGATCAGATAAAAAAGAATGTCAGTTCCTGATTAGATAAGTATTAGCAATGGAAAAAAAATACTGTTAGAATCCACGCCATCTTAACCGCGAAGCTCTTCCGAATCCAAACTTGTTTGGCTTAGGCGGGTTTTTGCACAAATCATTTGACATTTGAGTGCAAATAAGGGATATTTCCGGCCCTTAAATTGTCACCGAACTAAAGTTTTTGGGAGTTAGACCCTTGGCAAATAATAAATCTGCTAAGAAGCGCGCTATCCAATCTGAAAAACGTCGTCAGCACAACGCTAGCCGCCGTTCTATGATGCGCACTTACATGAAAAAAACTGTAGCTGCAATCGCTGCAGGCGACAAAGAAGCTGCAACTGCAGCATTCGCTGTTGTTACACCAATCCTTGACCGTATGGCAACTAAAGGCCTTATTCACAAGAATAAAGCTGCACGCCATAAGTCTCGTTTCGCTGCTGCTATCAAAGCTCTTTAATCAGAGTCAGATACTACAGTGATAAAAAAAACCGGCTCACGCCGGTTTTTTTATTTCTGCCTGTCTAAAAAAATATACCAATCACAATGATGTTGTGGTGCTTACCACTGTGACTGGTATCGTTTTATTACGCTTCTGCCACGCAATATAATCCGTGCAACGCTTCCATTAAAGAACGGACTTCAACACTACTCAATGTGTAATACACAGTTTGCGCTTCTTTACGGGTTTCAACTAACCCATCACGACGTAACCATGCTAAATGTTGAGATAGTGCCGATTGACTCAAAGACAATTTACCACACAACTCTCCCACAGAGAGTTCCTGATTATGTAGCATACAAAGAATCTGTAAACGTCTTTCATTTGCCATCGCTTTAAGTAATACGACTGCTTCGGCGGATTTGCTTTCTATTTCTTGTAAGTTCATCAGTATAAAGGCCTCATAGGACAACTGTTAAAAACACCGTTCATTCGGGCCCAAGTTTCTGAAGTAATTGAAAATACAAATAAGACTTAAGTAATCGGGGAGTACTACCTAAGACTTAAATAACGACCTCTCACTGACCCGAACACTAGGCGTAACAACAAACCAGTAATAAATGCATCATTATGGGGAATTAATGATACTCCTTATTGGGTAGAGAGATATTAATCGATTTATTCGCTCTAATAAATGAATTAATCGAATAAATTAATAAAATTTCGTTCGCACACGTTTTTTACTGCCGGGTGTTGAATCATCCTTTCAGCAAATATTACATAGTATTCTTCTTTTAACTCATCAATTTGTTCTAGTTTAATTAATGGTGTTTCGTCTGATATTTCTTGTGCGTAAAATGATGGCGCAAGAAATAAAGTATTCGGTTGGTAACGAGCAAAGGCATTCATTAATGCTGCGTCATCAAATTCGCCTAAAATATTCGGGTTAATACCTTGACGATCAAACCATTGATGAACTTTTCTCCCCATTGCAGTACGACTACCAGGAATCAATAAACGGCTATTTTCCAATATTTCAGGAAAGCTTCCTGAATCAATAGGAGAGCGAGAAAAGAAACTCATATGAACTTCACCTAGTTTTTTACTAAATAGACCAGGACTTTGACTTGAATCGACTGGGCAGTCGGAAAGAATCATGTCTAACTTGTGCTGTGAGAGCTGTTCTAACAGCATTTCATGGGTAGATTCGAAACATCGTAGGTGGAGACGGTTATCTTCTGGTATAGCCGTGCTGAGAACCTTACTGACAAGTCGTTTAGATAATGAATCCGCTACGCCAACATCAAATAATATATTAGAACGCTGACTGTAGTTCACAATATCCATCATTTCATAGCTTAAGCCAAACATGCGATCGGCATATTTAAATACCAATTGGCCTAATTCTGTGGGTTCAATACTCCGACCATTACGTTTAGTTAACTTACCACTCATTCTTTCTTCTAAGGCTTTTATTTGCCCTGTCACCGTTTGAGGAGTGAGAAATAATGCATCAGCAGCTTTCGTTATTGAGCCTTGCTTACACACCATCCAAAAATAGTAAAGGTGATTATAATTAAGGTGAGACATCCTATTTCTTCCGAGTATTGTTATTAAATATAATTTATATGTAATAAAACACAGCTATTAAGCAATAATAAATTCAATAATTGCTATCTAATAAATAAGCCTAGCTATTAAATGGTATTTTATGAAACTGATTATATAATAAAAAAGCGCCAACCATGGCGCTTTTTTATTAAACAGAAAACGGATACTTTATGGGTTCATGGTACTCATACCCAATAACCTCAAAATCATCTAATGTCACCCATGTTTCAATATCTTCTAAGGTTTTGATATCTGGATTAATTTTAAACTGAGGCGCACCTAAAGGTTCACGTTTGAGTTGCACATCACGCATCAATTCTAATTGATCTTCATAAATATGTGCATTGACTATCTTATGGTAGGCATGACCCGCTTTCTTCCCTGTAATCTGAGCCATAATGGCTAAAAAGGCATAAACCTGAACCATATTGAAGTTCAACCCCAACGGCACATCACAAGAACGCTGAGTGCTATTGAGATATAGAGTATCACCTAATAAAGAGAAATGATGGCTATACATACATGGACGCAAGCACCCCATGTGAAACTCACCAGGATTATAGAAATTTAGAATTTCACCACGATCATCAACACCTCGAGTAAGGTCATCAACGATTTTTTTCAGTTGATCAATATGGCCACCATCAGGTTTCGCCCAAGAGCGTCCCTGAACGCCGTATACACGCCCCATATCATCTTCACCTTTACGGTAAGGATTATTTAGCCATGCATCATTTTGGTTAGCGTTGGCATCCCATGTTTTCGCCCCCAACTTGCGAAAATCTGCAGCATTATCATAGCCTCGTAGATAACCGAGCAACTCTGCGACTGCTGCTTTCCAAAAGCTTTTTCGGGTTGTCACCAATGGAAACTGATTAGCAGCAACGTCATAGGTTAAATCCGCATTGATAACCGTTAGACAACGTTTACCGGTACGTTCATTATTAATCCACTGCCCTTCATCAACGATACGTTGGCAAAGCTCTAAATACTGTTTCACATTTAACCCTTACTTTTCTACTGCGGGTGCATCTTTGTATACACCACGTTTGTATGACCAGATAATCAACGCTAATCCACAAATAATCATAGGGATAGAGAGTATCTGTCCCATTGAAATAACCCCATCAAACAAGCCTAATTGCGGATCAGGTTGACGGAAGAATTCAACAAAGGAGCGGAATATACCATAAAGCATCAAAAACAGACCAGAAACAGAACCTAATGGACGAGGCTTGCGAATAAACACATTGAGTACAAGCAGCAGCACCACACCTTCTAAGCAAAACTCATAGAGCTGAGACGGGTGACGAGGATATGGACCGCCGCCAGGGAAGATCATCGCCCAAGGAACATCGGTGATACGGCCCCAAAGTTCACCATTGATGAAATTACCCATGCGCCCTGCCCCTAAGCCAAATGGAACAAGTGGTGCGATAAAATCGGCAATACTAAAGAACGAACGCTTGTGTTTACGGCCATATAGGAACATTGCTGTAATAACACCTAATAACCCGCCATGGAATGACATACCACCAGTCCAAACCTCAAACAAGTACAGTGGGTTATCAATAAAAAGCCCTAAGTTATAAAACAAGACATACCCAACACGTCCACCGATGACAACACCGAGAAAACCAGCAAACAGTAAGTCGGATACTTGCTCTCGAGTCCAACCACTTCCTGGTTTATCTGCACGACGGTTGGCTAACCACATAGCAAAGAGGAAACCGACCAAGTACATTAATCCGTACCAACGCACAGATACGGGTCCAATCGAAAAAATGACAGGATCAAAATCGGGAAAATGGAAATAGTCTTGCGACATAAATAAAGCTCTCTTTTACTAGTCTACAACTGATTATTGCACCAGCATACTGGTCGCAACGCATATCAAAAATAATGAAAAAAACTTCTTCAGTACTGGGGCTGGTAAACGGGTTGCTAGTTTTGCTCCAATACGAGTCGTGAATACTGACGTTATGGAAATCGCCACCAGCGCAGGTATATACACATATCCAACACTATATTTAGGCAAGCCTTCCACATGAAAACCATGGAAAATGAACCCTAACATTCCCGACAAAGCAATACCAAAACCGCATACGGAAGAAGAACCAACAGCCTGACGTATTTCTACTCCGTGCCGGTTAAGAAATGGCACAGATAGTGAGCCTCCACCTATTCCGGCTAGGCTAGAAATAATCCCTATACCACTTCCCCAAAGTGAAGTGATTAGGGCATTGGGCATGCAACCTTGCGTCACCGTTTTAATAGAACGATACATTTGCACCGCTAACACAAACACAATCACACCAAATACTTTCGGTAAATATTGGGTTGGAATCCACTCAGTCAGTGTTGCTCCTATGTAACCACCGATTAATACCCCGGGCATTAACCATTTAACGACAAAAAAGTCGACATTACCTAACCGAAAATGATTAAAGGAGGAAGAAGCAGAAGTCACGATAATAGTGGCTAAAGATGTCGCTAATGCCAAATGCATGACAAGATTTTGAGAAACATCAGCAAAAGGAAGAATAAACACAAGGGCAGGAACAACAACGAGCCCACCACCAATTCCTAACAAACCAGCAAGGACACCAACAATAGACCCTAAACACAACATTAGAGCCAGCAATTCTAAGTTCAAACTGTATTCCTATTATTTACCTGCGCGCACAAAACCCGCAAAGCCTTTTTCTTCAAAGTACATTAACATCATATTATAAATGTCTTTTCCATATGATTGCATTAAGGCTTGCTCAGAGAGTTTCTTCAGATCATTTAGATCGGAATTACGCAGCAAATATTTAACGCGGGCCACATTCGACGTGTTCATACTCAATGACGTGAATCCCAGTCCAGTCAACAGTAATGAGCCCATTGGGTCTCCAGCTAACTCACCACATATACAAACTGGTAGCTGATACTGTTCGCAGGTCTTTTGAATTTGCTGCAAAACCATTAATACGGCTGGATGCATAGGATCATAGACATCAGCAACGCGCGTATTGTTCCGGTCGACGGCTAAAAGGTATTGTGTCAGGTCGTTAGTCCCGACAGACACAAAGTCGATCTTATTCGCAACATTAGGCAATAAATACAGCATAGAAGGCACTTCTAACATAATGCCAATTTTGGGCATGACAACGCGCTCATCAGCTTGTACGGCATCTTCGTATGCTTGATGTAATAAACCTAAAGCATCATCAAGCTCTTTGACGTTAGATATCATCGGTAACATGATGGAAAGATTTTGATGTTCCGCACTCGCTTTAAGCATAGAGCGCAGCTGAATTAGGAAAATATCAGGATGATCGAGTGTAAAACGGATCCCACGCCAACCAAGAAAAGGGTTATCTTCTTCTATTGGTAAATACGGTAATGGTTTATCTCCGCCTACATCTAACGTACGCATAACGACGCGTTTTTTAGGATAAGACGCTAATACAGTTTGATAAAGCTGAATTTGTTCTTCTTCTGAAGGGAAACGATGCTGCATCAAGAAAGAAATTTCAGTTCGGTATAACCCGACCCCATCTACTCCCTGACTAATCGCAACATTGGATTCACCAGTTAACCCCGCATTGAGTAATAACTCGATACGCTGACCATCCTGGGTAATTCCGGGTTCAGAAACGGTCTTATTGACTATTTTCGCCAGTTCGCGTTCTTCATTCGCTAACGCTTTGTACTCACGTAATACTTGTCGATTAGGCGAAATAAATAACTTGCCACTGTAACCATCAACAATGCCACGCTTGCCGTTTAACTCTTTTAAATTAAGTTTAACTCCCACAATCGCAGGGACACCTAACGCCCGAGATAAAATCGCAGCATGTGAGTTTGCCGCACCTTCAAGCGAAACTACCGCGAGTAATTTATCTTTAGGTAAAGTAGCGAGCAGTGAAGCAGTTAGCTCACGTACCACTAAAATAATTGGCTTTTTAAGGTTTTGCTCTTGTTCAGAATTGTATAAAAAGTAGAGTAAACGTTGACCTAATTCACGGATGTCTTGTGCTCTTTCACGCAAATATACATCGGACATTCGAGCAAAACGATTAGAATACGCTTCGACCACTTGGCGTAACGCCCAGTCAGCTCGATCGCCTTTTTGCACTTGTTCTTTAAGATCCTTACGCAACATAGGATCATTTAACAAGTGAGTAAATAAATCAAAAATCGCTAACGTTTCTTTGTGTATTTCACTATCCAACCGCTTACGCATTTTACGAAAATCCGCTAAAGCGTTTTCAATAGCTCGGTTAAGCCATTCCTGCTCACGGCTAATATCAACGGTGGATGCAGGAAATACATCAGATAAAAGCGGTTGAGAGTCGTCCCACCAAAAATCGCCGATAGCCACGCCTGGTGAGGCAGGGATACCACTGACTGTTTTTTGTTTAGAGAGTAACCATTGGCCCTGAGTTTGAGCATGAGTCACGATAACAGCCAACTGAGCGGCTAATGTAACTAAGAAGGAAACTTCCATTTCACTAAACAAGCGTGGTTTCTTCTGTTGAACAACCAGAATACCAAGAACTTGTTTACGATGAATGATAGGAGTGCCAAGGAAGGAGTTGTAAACTTCTTCTCCAAGCTCTTTGAAATATTTAAAGTTGGGATGTTTTGAGGCTTCCGCGACATTTAAAGGTTCAGCTGAGCGTTTTACTAACCCAACCAAACCTTCATCGAAGCCTATATGAATCTTATCACCTTGGAACTTTAGGCCTTGCGTCGCCATTAATTCCAAACGTTGCTGCTCTTCATTAGCTAAGTACACAGTGCAACAGTCAGTGCCCATTGCGGCACATGTCTGCTTAACAAATGTATCTAAAGCTAGGTGGACATCTTCAACTTTAGAAACCTGTTCAACTATATCCCTTAGCTGAGAAAGCATGCTGTTAGATTACCCTCTTCGGAATTTACGTTTACCTTTCACCTTACGTTCTTTGAAAGGCATCGCTATCGATACAAACTCTTTCATGGCACGACGATACACATCGCGCTTAAAAGAGACGACTTGCCTTACTGGATACCAGTAACTTACCCAGCGCCAACCATCAAATTCAGGGGTTGAACCGCTCTGCATGTTGATTTTTGATTCATCACATTCAAGACGCAGTAAAAACCATTTCTGTTTTTGTCCAATACAGACAGGTTGCGAATCCCATCGAACAAGGCGTTTGGGCAATTTATATCGCAACCAATGACGACTTGTCGCTATGATCTTCACATCTTTTTTCGTTAGACCGACTTCTTCATAAAGCTCACGAAACATCGCTTGCTCGGGAGTCTCACCATCGTCAATCCCCCCTTGAGGAAATTGCCACGAGTGCTGTCCATATCGTTTCGCCCAGAATACCTGACCATGGTTGTTACATATCACGATACCAACATTAAGTCGGTAACCATCGCCATCTATCACTGGCAAACCTCTAATAAATTTTAATTACAGTGATTTTTCCACATATCCCCAGCCGGAGCAAACTAACTCGTAAATTTCCGGCAATATTTATGGGCGACATGGCAAAAACTCCACATTTTCGCAGCGATTATTACTTATCAACAACGCAATGAGACCTAGACCACATTTATTCACGTTTTCTGTGAATAAGTGTGTGAAGAAGCCTGTTTTTCGATTGAAAAAACACCAATACGAACAAAAAAGATCCTATTCCAATATATAGAATAAATATAAATAATCATTAATAAACATAAAGTTAAAACAAAAATAAGGCATGATATATGTGCTCTTTTTTGTAAAGATCATTTCAATACAAAAATCGAACAAAGATCCATCAATATGCGGGTTATCCACATTTATAAAAAAGGGGCACCACAACGCTAGCAAATTTCAACTATTTTCGTCCGACTAAACCCCTGTTTATTCATACATGGAAAGAGTAATTAACCACATAACAGTGCCTAAGTTGTGGATAAGTTTTTTATTTAGGATCCTATTCACACCAACCAGCAATCGTGTACGATCCTCTCTAGACATTGTTAAACATTAATGAACAGATGAAACCAGAACCACAATCCGAACAAGAACTGATGGAAAGAGCTCGTGCGATTGCAGGAAGCTCCTTTGAACAGTTAGCTGAAGAAGCACAAATGACTGTCCCAAACGATCTACGTCGCGATAAAGGATGGGTAGGACAACTACTTGAGTGGCATTTAGGCGCGACAGCTGGCAGTAAACCAACCCAAGATTTCGCCGATCTAGGGATCGAACTGAAAAGTATTCCGATCAGTTATCACGGAACACCACTAGAAACCACTTTCGTCTGTGTAGCCCCTCTCACAGGTATTCACGGTTTAACGTGGGAAACAAGTCATGTCCGTAATAAGTTATCACGAGTATTGTGGGTCCCCGTCGAAGGAGAAAGAGAAATTCCATTAAATCAACGTCGTGTCGGAATGCCGCTTATATGGAGTCCTTCAGAACAAGAAGAAGCTCAATTGAAAGCCGATTGGGAAGAACTGATGGAATTCATTGTTCTTGGTCAGTACGATAAAGTTACCGCTCGGCATGGTGAAGTACTGCAGCTACGCCCTAAAGCAGCAAATGGTCGGGTACTCACCGAAGCCTATGGCTCAAACGGCAAGCCGATTCGCACCCTACCACGTGGCTTTTATTTACGTACTCAGTTCACGGCTAATATATTGCAAAATTACTACGCATAATCGTGAAAACAATTATGAGTACAATGGCAACGGAATATCACTGTATTTGTTATCTCCCGGTATACCACACTCCTCATACGGTGTAGACAAACGTAAGTAAGCACTTTTTAAACCAAACTTCATTAACTGTAATTTCGCTTCATCGAGTGATGAAAAGTGCAACGTTACATCACGATCTCTTAATGGTTCTAAATGATGTTTGTGTTCGACTAAAATACTGTACTGCCGAGCATCAGCGCACCCCATGATAAAAACTTTGGGTTGATCCTCATTCTGTTGATTGCGTAACCATTGATTAAATTGTGCCTTTTCCATTTCTTCGCTCCAACATAAACCAGTGTCGACACATTTATACGTGCCAAAGATCGACTCTGGGCACATTTCTGTTTTCTTTTTTTCTTGTTATTCGCTTATAGTGAGTACTACGCTGAAAAAGTAGTCGATATATCAAACGGCTAGAGAACAATACCAACAAACGGATACTCACTTTACGGTGAGCAACCGTTCGAATCTGTCCTTGTGACAAGGAAGTGCTATGCAATATACAAAACTGCCCAACTCAAGTTTAGAAATCAGCCCTATCTGTCTTGGCACCATGACTTTTGGTGAACAAAATAGTCAATCAGATGCTTTTCAACAACTGGACTACGCATTAGAACGTGGAATCAATTTTATCGATACAGCAGAAATGTACCCCGTACCGCCTAAAACAGAAACTCAAGGAAAAACAGAAGAGTACATCGGAAATTGGTTAGAAAAATCGGGAAAGCGTGAAAAAATTGTTCTCGCGACTAAAGTATCAGGCCCTAGTCGGGTCAATCATATCCGCGACAATATGGCACTTGATCATCGGAATATCCATCAAGCTATTGACGATAGCTTACGCCGCCTCAAAACGGATTATATCGATTTATATCAAGTTCACTGGCCACAACGTAATACGAATATGTTTGGTACTTTGAACTTCCCCGATCAAGAAGAACAAAGTTCAGTGAGCCTGATTGAAACATTAGAAGCACTGAATGATGTCGTTAAAATGGGGAAAGTTCGTTATATCGGTGTTTCTAATGAAACACCTTGGGGTTTGATGTCTTACCTTCGTCTTGCCGATAAACACGATTTACCAAAAGTTGTATCGATTCAAAACCCTTACAATTTATTAAATCGGACCTTTGAAGTGGGGCTTTCTGAAGTTTCTCATTATGAAGGCGTCAAGTTACTCGCCTACTCTCCAATGGCGTTTGGCATTTTAAGTGGTAAGTACCTTAATGGAGCACGGCCTAAAGGCGCTCGGTGTTCCCTATTCGAACGCTTCCAACGTTACTTCACACCACAAGGTATTAAAGCCACTGAAGCCTATGTCAATTTAGCCAACGAGTTTGGCCTTGATCCCGCTCAAATGGCACTAGCATTCGTGAATCAACGTCCATTTGTTGCCAGTAACATTATAGGTGCAACCACCATGGAACAATTGAAAGCAAATATCGATAGCTTAGATGTTACTTTGAGTAATGAGTTACTACAAAAAATCGATGAAATAGCAGCGGTTTATTCTAACCCTTGTCCATAGATATTTTATTTACCCATAAGTATACCCAAATGACCTCAAGATGCAGGATTCAGAGCTTCATCAACGAGCCTAGGTCAAGCCCAATCACGGTAGGAATGGCTATTCCCTTTCAACGTGATTGAGCGCAGAAATAGGTTTGTTGATGAGCTCCCGAAGGGCGAGTTTTATTCGCTCTTATGCTGTGTTACTGATTTTCAACGTAGAATGACTATGTCTTCAAATCAAAGCCTTGCCTAAGAGCGAATACATTCTCGCTGAAACAGCATCTTGAGGTTACTTGGGTATAAATGAATACACGATCAATCAAATAGGGCTAGCAAATGCTAGCCCTATTTCTATAACGCCAACCTCGATAATGATGTCATTCTCCTCGAGATTGGCTGACGATCACGTCGGTATTCGCGATGTTAAAACCCGACGGATATGACGAATACGACGTTCGGCTTTAACAGAGTCCGGAATACTGACTGTACCAATAGCTCGACCATCAGGTTCAAGACCAATATCGCGCAGTAAATAGGCATTATCCCATGGTACATCATAGGCACTACGACGAACTTGACGTCGCCATTGACGTTCTTCACGGCGTAGATCCGCGCGAACAAACAATACAGCAATTTTTAGATAGATTGATTGAGACATTATTGCTCTCCAGCATTTAATGGTTAAGGATGCTGGGGAAACAGGCGAAAGCCTAATAAAGGGAAAAGCTATAGATACAATAACCCCTTGTTCAGCTGCTTGTTTCCGCAGCCTAAAAAGAGGTTACGGACTAATCTTCGGCGTAGTTACCCTTATCCATCGCTAGCTTAGAAACTAACTGACAGGTAAGAACGTTCTTGGGTGAACGTTTAATTGCAGACGCATGCGGTTTGATTGCGGTAAATCGTTTCATCATGCGCCTCCTAGCGAAAATTAATCCAAAAATATTTAAATTCAGTGAGTTAAGCTCACGAATAAATAATAACCCACAACGATGATTATTCAACCGATAATCATCAGTTATCCAAAAAACAACCAATCACTCCATGAATAATCAGAAAAAGCCCTTAATTCAGGGGATATGCAGAGCGTTTCACTAATAAATCAGTGCAATACTCTGCAAAAGATAAAATTAATATTGTTATATAACGTTAACTATTTATATTTTAGTGATATAAGTAATCAACTATGACGTGTAATGAGTATCAGATATTAATTTATGTTTATTTAATAGCCGATACATAGTGGCCCGAGATATTCCTAATTCTTTTGCGGCTAAAGAAACTTGTCCAGCGTTAGACTCCAGAACTAACAGTAATGCATCGCGTTCAGAGCGTTCACGAATGCTCTTCAAGCTACGCTTACCATCAATACGCTTGGGCAGATCTAAGTCATCTTCTTTAAGCATGACGCTATCAGACATCAACACAACACGCTTAATTTGATTCATCAATTCACGAACATTGCCAGGCCAGTAATAACGAGTTAAAGCTCTTAAGGCGTCCTCTGAGAAACTGCGAGCCTGTGCATTATATTCTTTAGAATAGATTTGTAAGAAATGCGTCGCTAATGGCGAAATATCAGCCGCTCGCTCTTTCAAACTAGGAACATTGATCCTCAGTACATTAATGTAATGATAGAGTTCATCATTAAAATCTCCATCAATTAATGCCTTTTCAATATCCGATGAGTTAGCCGCTAATACGCGGACATCGACTTCTTTAGAACCTTCCGGAGTTTCAATAATGCCTTCTTGCAGAAAACGTAATAAATTAATCTGCTGCTGTTTTGGTAAGGTCAAAATATCATTGAGTAGGATGGTGCCACCATCGGCTTGCAGTGGAAGGATGGTATTAGGATCTGCATTACCGATACCAAATAATTCACTTTCTAGGCGCTGCTCAGACATCGCTCGACAATTCACCGAAATAAAGTTCTTTTGTGCTCGTGACGATGTTTTATGAATAGCTTTGGCAACCGTTTCTTTACCTGAGCCACTTTCGCCATAAATCAAAATACTCACATCGGTTGGACCAATCCGTTTGATTTGATCTCTTAAGCGTTTCACCGCTGTCGATTCACCCAATAGCCCCATATTGCCTATTGAGCCATAGCTCGGCCATACCTTCTTCTCTAATTTAAGCATTCCCAGTTGGTGACCAATAGTACTTAGCAGCTGAGCATCTGGAATAGGAGCGGTAAAAAAGTCGATACAGAAGTTAACGATAAATTGGCAGATAGTATCGGAACTCAATTGAGTTTCTCGAATGAAAGCGAGCCAACGCACTTGTTTGTGGCTACTCACCAGGTTTGCGATTCCGTTAAGACTAAACTCGTCTTGACTCAAATCAACAATCCCAATACACGGACCGGTTTCTGTAAAAAGCGTATCAGCCTTGCGCAGATCCGAACACAGCTTACAGCTCCATCCTGCTTGTTCAAGCACTGACAACCAAGGTTCGTATGTTCCCCCGACGAGAATTAATGAACCCGGTGCTGAATCCATCCGAAAGTTGTTCCCCATGAATCAGTTCCTTTTTTAAACTAAATGTTGCTATCTAACTTTTGGCATTTGTATTTAACGGTAAACCGTTACAATAACGAGACTTGAGACAGATATCTGTCTCACTTTTAAGACTAGTAGGCAATTACTGACTTTTCCACACAAAAACTAAGTTTTTCTAAATTTTCTGCATAGACAGATAGATAGCTAGATAAACTCCCATATATTTACCGATTATCATGCGAAAACAAAAAAACCGCCTTCTTGACAGAAGACGGTTATCAACGAGGTGTTTGCCTTATATTTTTAAAGGCTGGTGATTAGTGCTGCGGACGCATTGCTGGGAACAAAATCACATCACGGATAGTGTGTGAGTTAGTAAATAACATAGCTAGGCGGTCGATACCGATACCTTGACCCGCTGTTGGTGGAAGACCATGTTCTAACGCAGTAATATAGTCTGCATCGTAGTACATTGCTTCGTCATCACCCGCATCTTTCGCCGCAACTTGTGCTTTGAAACGAGAGTCTTGGTCTTCTGCATCGTTCAACTCAGAGAAACCATTTGCCACTTCACGGCCACCGATGAAGAATTCAAAACGGTCAGTGAAGAATGGGTTGTCATCACTACGACGAGCCAGTGGAGAGATGTCTGCTGGGTAGCCAGTGATGAAGGTTGGTTGAATCAGTTGAGGTTCCGCTGTTTCACCGAAGGTTTCTTCAAGAAGCTGACCACAAGTCCAGAATGATTCAACTTCAACACCCACAGATTTCGCTATACGAACCATTAGGTCACGATCTTGCACGCTATCTTCAGTCATTGCTTGAATTTCAGCGTGGTCTGGGTTGTATTTCTTGATAGCTTCTAGCATGGTCATACGTGCGTATTGACCGCCGAACTCAACCATTTCGTCACCGTAAGGTACCGCAGTTGCACCTAGCACTTCCATTGCCACTGAGCTTAGCATTTCTTCTGTCAGATCCATCAGATCTTTGTAGTCAGAGTAAGCTTGGTAGAATTCCATCATGGTGAATTCTGGATTGTGACGAACAGAAAGACCTTCGTTACGGAAGTTACGGTTGATTTCGAATACGCGATCAAAACCACCCACTACCAAACGTTTTAGGTAAAGTTCAGGGGCAACACGTAGGTACATGTCGATATCCAATGCATTGTGGTGAGTCACGAATGGACGTGCAGTTGCACCGCCAGGAATCACGTGCATCATTGGCGTTTCAACTTCTAGGTAGCCTTTGGTTGTCATGAATTGACGAATTGCAGCCACCAATTTAGAACGAACGATAAACGCATTACGAGAATCTTCGTTCACGATTAGGTCAACGTAACGCTGACGGTAGCGCATTTCTTGGTCGGTTAGGCCGTGGAATTTTTCTGGGAGCGGACGAAGTGCTTTCGTTAGCAATTCATACTCTTCCATGTTCACGTAAAGATCGCCTTTACCTGATTTATGAAGCGCACCTTTCACACCGATGATGTCACCGATATCTAAACCTTGGTATTTCGCTTTAAGCTCTTTTTGCACATCTTTAGCCGCGTATGCTTGAATACGGCCAGATGTTTCTTGAAGCACGATGAATGGACCACGTTTTGCCATAACACGGCCAGCAACTGCAACGATGTGGTTTAGTTCTTCTAGCTCTTCCTTGGTCTTTTCACCGAACTCTTTCTGAAGATCACCCGCTAGACTGTCGCGACGAAAGTCATTTGGGTGACCATTCGCCTTTGAGTCTTTACGGATGTGCTCCAGCTTGCTACGACGTTCTGCAATTAGTTTGTTTTCTTCTTGCGCGATTTGAGCTTGGCTCTTTTCGTTGTGAACAGCATCAGTCATTTTGCATGTATCCTGTTATTTGTCGGTAAAAAGCTTAAAGGCCAGATTTAAGGCTAGCTTCTATAAATTTGTCTAAATCACCGTCGAGAACCGCTTGAGTATTACGGTTTTCAACACCTGTGCGTAGATCTTTGATTCGGGAGTCATCTAGTACGTATGAACGAATTTGGCTACCCCAACCGATGTCTGATTTCGCATCTTCATTTGCTTGTTTTTCAGCATTTTGCTTCTGTAATTCATACTCAAACAATTTTGCACGAAGTTGTTTCATCGCCTGATCTTTGTTCTTATGCTGGGAACGATCGTTCTGACATTGAACAACAATATTGGTCGGTAAGTGGGTAATACGTACCGCAGACTCAGTGGTGTTAACGTGCTGACCACCGGCACCAGAAGCGCGATATACGTCAATACGCAAATCTGCCGGGTTAATATCAATATGAATGTTGTCATCAACCTCAGGATAAACAAACGCAGAAGCAAACGAAGTGTGGCGACGACCGCCTGAATCAAATGGCGATTTACGAACTAGGCGATGAACGCCAGTTTCGGTACGTAACCAACCATAAGCATACTCACCAGATACTCGGATTGTTGCAGATTTTAATCCTGCGACTTCCCCTTCAGAAACTTCGATAACTTCTGTCTTGAAACCTTTCGCTTCAGCCCAACGCAAATACATTCGAAGCAACATTGATGTCCAATCTTGCGCCTCTGTACCACCGGAGCCTGCTTGAAGATCCACATAACAATCAGAAGAATCATGATCACCAGCGAACATACGACGGAATTCAAGCTGTGCGAGTTTATTTTCCAACTCTTCTAATTCAGGGCCAATCTCATCGAAAGTTTCTTGATCTTCCGCTTCAACAGCTAATTCAAGTAAACCATCAACATCATCAACCCCTTGATCTAAAAGATTAATGGTTTCAACGACAGCTTCAAGTGCAGAACGTTCTTTACCTAACGCTTGTGCGCGATCAGGCTCATTCCACACATCTGGTTGTTCTAATTCTGCATTGACTTCTTCAAGACGCTCTTTTTTCGCGTCATAGTCAAAGATACCCCCTCAGGACATTAGTGCGATCTTGCACATCCTGAAGACGATGTTTAATTGGATTGATTTCAAACATATTTTCTTAATATTTATGAATAGAATTTAACCGCAGAATTCTACTGAAAAACAACCTTAAGATACAGGAAAAAATCGAGGAATTCGCCCTTTCCACCTAAGTTAGCGCCACTTTTCATTGTTTTATAAACCGTTATCCCCAAGTCTCCTCAAGATACAGCTTCTGCGACAATCGATAAGCTCTTAGGCAAGACACTGATTTGAAGATAAAGTCATTCTACGCTGAAAATAAAAAAGGCAGTGATATCACCATCACTGCCTTTAGATTAATCAATGTTGTGTCGTCAGAAATTACGCGATTTCTTGACTCACTTTCTCTGACTTTTCTTCAGGGCTTAAAAACATAGCCACCACTAAAGCCGCCGCTGTGGGTAGCACCCATCCCATACCGTCTTGGAACAATGGAAGGAAGTTAAATACAGAAACATTTACACCAATCTGTTTAGCAGCATCAACCAAAGCAAATAGCAGTGAAACCAGCAGGACTACACGATACGCCAGTGTTGGATTTGGTAAGAATTTGCGAACAAAAGCCAGCACGACAAGCGCAATCGCTACAGGGTAAAGAGCAAACAACACTGGAACAGATAGTGAAATCAGCTGATTTAAACCAACATTAGCAACAACGGCACAAACAATACCGATAATTACGACCCATTGACGATAGCTGATTGGTGTAATTCCACTAAAGTAATCAGATACAGAAGAAAGAAGACCGATAGCCGTAGTCAAACAAGCCAATGCCACGATAATAGATAGAACGATTTGACCGTAACTGCCAAACAGCGCTTGGATATAGATACTTAAAATCTCACCGCCGTTAGCTGAATGAGCTGCGATACTGCCACTCGTCGCACCAAGGTAAAACAAAGAAATATAAACAAATGCCAGCCCCGCAGCAGCGATGACTGCAGCACTGATTAAATATTTTGTCGTGGCTTTAGCATCTGTGATGCCTTTTCCTTTTAAACCTTCTACCACCAAGATACCGAACATCAAAGACGCAAAGGTATCCATCGTGTTATAGCCTTCAAAAAAACCAGTGGTAAATGGCGCAATCGCATAAGCCTTTTGTGCCACCATAATATCCCCTTGAGGGGCCACAAATACGGCGATAGCTAAAATTGCTAAGCATAAAAACAGCACAGGCGTCAGAATCTTACCAATCATGTCGATCAATTTGCCTTGCGACCAAGAGAAGAACATAGCGATAGCAAAGAAAACTACGGAGAAGATGGCCAGCGACACTTTATCAGGATTACTTAGTAATGGTTTAACTGCCATTTCATACGCAACCAGACCTGTACGCGGAGCGGCAAACGCAGGACCAATAATAATAAAGATCAGTGACGCCATTAATGTCGATACTTTAACTGGTAGATCTTTCGTTAGATGTTCCCAGCTACCACCAGCAATAGCCACGGCGATAATACCAGAGAGAGGAAGACCAACAGCAGTCAAAAGGAAGCCACCCATTGATGGCAAAAGGTTGTGACCGGCTAATTGTCCAGCCATTGGTGGAAATATAATATTGCCTGCACCCAAAAAGAATGCAAAAAGCATAAAACCAATAGCAATAATATCTGTTAATTTTAAACGCTGATTCACAGATAATCCTTAGTAAATTTTTGTTAGATGTTGTGTGCAACACAGTGAATAATTTGTGATTTACATCACTTATATGAAGGACAGAATAATGAACAAATTGATAATTTTTAGCAACCCCAAAGAAAAAATCGCTAGATTAATTTACATTTTTAGCTAAAAGCCAGTTTATATATCTAAATAATTGGGTTATATTCAGAATAAAATTCTGGTTAATTTTAAGATAAAAACACACCCAAATAGAA
>NZ_WEKT01000034.1:0-52243 GCF_009874545.1 Vibrio eleionomae
GATTGACGCAAAGTCACGTGCTGAACCGCCGTATACTTTAGACAGTACAGTACAGATAGCTGCAGTTAGAGTTGTTTTACCGTGGTCAACGTGGCCGATAGTACCAACGTTTACGTGCGGTTTCGTACGTTCAAATTTTTCTTTAGACACGATCGTGTTCCTTCCTAGTTATGATTCACCTTGAGTAACGTACACCCAAGGCGCGCCAGAAATTGCTATTTTATGCGCCAACGCTCGTTAGCGCAATAGATTCATTGTTAACCGCGCTCAGCAACGATTGCTTCAGCAACGTTTTTAGGCACTTCACCGTACTCACAAAACTCCATAGAGTATGTTGCACGGCCCTGTGTCGCAGAGCGAAGGTCAGTTGCGTAACCAAACATTTCCGCAAGAGGGACTTTAGCATGAATAATTTTCAGCCCGACAGGCCCTTCATCCATACCATCGATAAGGCCGCGGCGACGGTTAAGATCACCAACAACATCACCCATCCAATCTTCCGGAGTGGTTACTTCAACTTTCATTAGCGGTTCAAGAATAACTGGGTTTGCTTGCAGCGCACCTTTCTTAAACGCCATCGAGCCAGCGATTTTAAACGCCATCTCGTTAGAGTCAACATCGTGGTATGAACCATCGAACAAGGTCGCTTTAACATCCATAACAGGATAGCCAGCAAGAACACCATTGTTCATTTGTTCTTCGATACCTTTCGCTACCGAACTGATGTATTCCTTAGGAACGACACCACCAACGATTTCGTCAACAAAAACAAACCCTTCGTCTGGTTCAGACGGTTCCAGTTTAAGCCAAACATGGCCATACTGACCTCGCCCGCCCGATTGACGAACAAACTTGCCTTCTACTTCGGTGGATCCACGAATAGTCTCGCGGTAAGCAACCTGAGGTTTACCCACGTTACAATCAACACTGAATTCACGTTTTAGGCGATCAACGATGATATCAAGGTGAAGTTCACCCATACCAGAAATCAACGTTTGGCCTGTATCTTCATCCGTTTCAACGCGGAAAGAAGGGTCTTCAGCAGCCAGTTTACCCAGCGCAATACCCATTTTTTCTTGGTCAGCCTTAGAACGAGGCTCTACAGCGATTTGAATAACCGGTGTAGGGAATTCCATACGTTCTAGAATTACTCGATGGTTTGGCTCACAAAGTGTGTCACCCGTAGTCACATCTTTTAGGCCGATTGCCGCAGCAATATCACCTGCGTAAACTTCTTTGATTTCTTCACGTTTGTTAGAGTGCATTTGCACAATACGGCCAAAGCGTTCACGTTTTTGTTTCACTGAGTTGTACACAGCATCGCCTGATTTTACAACACCAGAATAAACACGCATAAACGCCAACGTACCAACAAACGGGTCTGTTGCGATTTTGAATGCTAGTGCAGAGAATGGTTCTTGGTCATCAGCATGACGCTCAAGCACATTACCTGACTCATCTTCACCTTTAATAGAAGGGACATCGATTGGCGATGGCAAGAATTCAATCACTGCATCAAGAGCAGCTTGAACACCTTTGTTTTTAAATGCACTACCACAAGTTGCCAATACAATTTCATTATTAAGCGTACGTTGACGAAGACCTTGTTTGATCTCCTCTTCCGTTAGCTCACCTTCTTCAAGGTATTTATCCATTAACTCGTCGTTTGCTTCTGCCGCAGACTCCACCATGTGGGTGCGCCATTCTTCAGCAAGTTCAACGAGATCTGCTGGAATATCTTCATGGGTATAAGTCATACCCTGATCGGCTTCATTCCAGTTAATGGCTTTCATCTTGATTAGGTCGATGACACCTTTAAACTCATCTTCCGCACCAATGTTTAACTGGATTGGAACTGGGTTTGCACCAAGACGATTTTTAATTTGGTCTACAACGCGTAAGAAATCTGCACCTGCACGGTCCATCTTGTTAACAAACACCATGCGTGGAACGTGGTATTTGTCAGCCTGACGCCATACGGTTTCGGATTGAGGTTCAACGCCCGATGCACCGCAGAAAACAACCATTGCACCATCAAGCACGCGAAGAGAACGCTCTACTTCAATAGTAAAGTCAACGTGTCCTGGGGTATCAATGATGTTGATGCGATGTGGTTCAAACTGTTGGTCCATACCACTCCAGAAGGTAGTAGTCGCAGCCGAGGTAATTGTGATACCACGTTCTTGCTCCTGCTCCATCCAGTCCATGGTTGCTGCACCATCGTGAACTTCACCGATTTTATGAGAAAGGCCAGTGTAGAACAGAATACGCTCAGTTGTGGTTGTTTTTCCTGCGTCTACGTGAGCACAAATACCGATGTTACGATAGCGCTCAATAGGAGTTTTCCTAGCCACGATTGTATCCTCTTACTAAGGTTAACCTTAGGATCTAGAAATGTGCTGCGAGAGAACCTCGCAGCACAGAAGGTATTATTACCAACGGTAATGAGCAAACGCTTTGTTTGCATCTGCCATACGGTGAACGTCTTCACGTTTCTTAACAGCAGTACCTTTGTTTTCAGCCGCGTCTAGCATTTCTGCTGATAGACGTGCAGCCATAGATTTTTCACCACGCTTGCGCGCAGCTTCAACCAACCAACGCATAGCAAGTGCGTTACGGCGAACCGGACGTACTTCTACAGGCACTTGGTAAGTTGAACCACCAACACGGCGAGATTTAACTTCTACCGCAGGGCGTACATTTTCAAGAGCTTCTTCGAATACAGCTAAGTGATCTTTACCAGATTTCTCAGCCATAGTGTCTAGTGCAGTGTAAACAATTTTTTCTGCAGTAGATTTTTTACCGTCAACCATAAGGATGTTAACGAATTTTGCCAGCAGTTCAGATTTGAACTTTGGATCTGGAAGGATCTTACGCTGACCAATAACGCGACGACGTGGCATGGATATTCTCCGTTGTCTTCTTCAGGTTATCCAAAACTTTTCAGTTTCTTCAAAAATTAATAAATAAATTAGTGTTTGGCCTTACTTAACGGAATCCATTAAGACTTAGGACGTTTCACACCGTATTTAGAACGACCTTGTTTACGGTCATTTACGCCTGCACAGTCAAGTGCACCACGTACAGTGTGGTAACGCACACCTGGAAGGTCTTTAACACGACCACCACGGATTAGAACAACTGAGTGCTCTTGAAGGTTGTGACCTTCACCGCCGATGTACGAAGTTACTTCGAAACCGTTAGTCAGACGTACACGACAAACTTTACGAAGTGCTGAGTTAGGTTTTTTAGGTGTAGTAGTGTAAACACGAGTACATACACCACGTTTTTGTGGGCACGCTTCTAGTGCAGGCACGTTGCTTTTAACAACTTGCTTTGCACGTGGCTTACGTACCAACTGGTTAATAGTTGCCATTAAATAGCTCCTGATTTACTTAAAGTAAGCTTTGTGAAAAATCTATCCCTACCTAAATAGGGACGCAAAATTCTATGCAGCAGCAGAGGGAGTGTCAAGAAATATACAGATCTTTTTTGCGTGTTCTTTAAGGCTGAGTGTCAGTTAAACGCAACACCTTAAAAAAAACACTACCAAGTGGCTGAGTTAACATGGGTTACAGTTAAGTCTACAAAGCCCGCCATATCAACGATGTCCAGCGTTTTTGCTACTTTATGTTCCCAGCCTCTAGCCATTAGATCCTCTTGTAAAACATAAACTCCGACACAAGATTTAATACTCGCATAAGCTTGAGATTTCTCATGTGCAGCATAGATGGCACCTTCTACTAATAAGAGAGCATCTTCTTCTCGTAACAGAGAAATAACAAGAGGCAATTTTTCGATGCTTTTGACGATATGTAACATCTGATTACCTTAATAACTTAAAACATTGTCGAATTGACTTAACTTATCAGCCAACTCTTGAGGAGAAAGGCATTCACCATCAATAATCAATTCACTTTGTGCAATGCCCCATTGCTGCAAACTCTCACTGCAAATATAACGTTGCTCAAGGTCATATAAATCTAACAGCTTAAAAGCACTGGAATAATTACGGCTCAAAATATGCTCTGGCTGTTGGTCCTTAAGCAACTGTAAGACACCTTCACCAACAAAAAATAACGCAATATCTTCGCTATAGTTGGATGTAGCAAGGATGGCATCTAACCCTTCTCGCCCCGAAGTCACTTGATGTGGTGCTTGATGAAAGATAAACGCGACTTTATTCAAAATTGCACCACTCTGTCCTGTGTTAATAGCGACTCCGCCAAACTACCTAGCCCTGTTTGTTCAAAACCTTGAGCCAGATTACTGTTGGACAATTGATGTAACTGTTGTTCAGCTTCACTAACAATTCCCCGACGCAATGCTGCTGCCACACATGTTTCGAGCCTTACGTTATGTTTTTGCGCTAACGACTGCCAAGCTGCTACAAGGTCAAACTCATCATTTGCGGGTACGGTCAACGCACTACCATTATTGACTCCATCTTGATAGAAAAACACACCCTTTAAGGTGTGTCCTTTTTCAATCAAAGCGTTGGCAAATAAGTAAGCACTACGTGACGTTTGGGTTCCATAAACCGGACCATTTACCACTAAGCAATAGTTCAGTGATGTCGATGGGCTTTCACTCACTTTTCATCTTCCTCAGTTTTACGCTGACGAATATATAAATAGACAGTGTGTTTAGAGATGTTCAAACGATCAGCGACCCGATTTATTGCATCTTTAATATCGAAAATGCCTTTATCAAATAACTCCATCACAATCTGGCGGTTTTTGGTGTTATTCGATACCGATTTATCCGCATTGATCTCTTCAATTGTACGCTCAACGGTTTGGTCCACCAGCTCTTCAACATCACTAGCAAAGTTAACGTTAGAGGCAGCTTCTTGTGCTTCAGGTGTTGGCAAAAACGAATTCAGAATTTGTGAGAATGGCGCATCTAGGTTTACGTTGACACATAATAAGCCGATCACACGGTTATCCCCATTACGGATGGCTACCGTGATGGACTTCATCAATACGCCACCTTTAGCCCGAGTAAAATAAGAACGCGAAAAGTTTCTTTCCGAACCTTCAATATCCTTTAGCATTTTTAATGCTAAATCAGTGATTGGCGATCCCACCTGACGACCGGTATTTTCACCGTTCGCAATTTTTACCGCAGAGGTATTCAGATCTTCCAGTGAATGCAAAACGATTTCACAAAAAGGACCAATCAGACTGGCGATACCGTCTACCACAGCTTCGTAGGATTTAAGAATCACTTTGTCATGTTCAGAAAAAGGCTTCACATGCACCGATTCCATCTCCAGAAGCAGTTCAGAGTTAATGGTTTCTGTGGTTGTCACTGTTTTTGACCTTAGAACAATAATTCAACAATTTAGGGTAAGTTTATCAGAAAATTTTAATATTTTGCTGCGCTATATTACCAACTAGTGACCTAGAACAATTTTAATGTTCTTATCAAGATAGATAACTATAAAAAAAGGGCTTGATAAACAAGCCCTTTTCTCTATTTTGTCTCTAAATTATTTTTTAGTACTTGGTACTGCTGCTTTGTGCTCTGGCTTAGGGTTGACTTTAAGTAACTCCACTTCAAACACCAACGTAGAATCTGCTGGAATTTTTGGTGTTGCTTGTTTGCCATAAGCCAATTTTGGCGGAATCACAAACTCATATTTAGCGCCTGGTTTCATTAGTTGAACACCTTCAGTCCAACCAGGGATCACGCGATTTAGCGGGAAAGTAGCTGGCTCACCACGGTCATAAGAGCTATCAAATTTCGTTCCGTCAATCAAAGTACCTTTGTATTGAACTTGAACGGTATCCGTTGCTTTAGGTGATGCGCCTTTACCTGGTGTCAGAACTTTATACATCAAACCAGATTTAGTCGTTTTCACGCCGTCTTCTTTTGCAAACTTAGCACGGTAGTCATCACCTTTCTTCTGGTTAGCTGCTGCTTCATCCGCTTGCTTTTTCTTCATTTTTTCAGCAACGCGCTTATCCAGATCTTTAAGCACTTTACGTGTCTCATCATCTTTCATACCCGCTTTACCAGCAAATGTATCTTCGATACCTTGCAGAACGATATCTTTGTTAAGCTCAACACCAATCTCTTTTGGTTTTTCTAAGCTAGAAGATAGGTAGTTAGCAAAAGAAACACCGATAGCGTATGCCGCTTTATCATCGTCTGATTTAAAGTTAACTGCACCTTGCGATTGCTCAGCAGCTGGTTTAGTGTCCGATTTTTTTTGTTCATCTTGCTGGCAGCCAGCTGCTAACATAACGGTAGCGGCAAGCAGTGACACTTTAAATAATGATTTCATTAAATTCTCCAATTTTTCGGCAGTCCTATTGGGATTGTGCACAAAAATGAGGTTTGCAGTGGTGCACAACACACAGTTGTACCAATATAACTTGATGTTATTCGATTGTCTTGATACTTAACGGATTATTAAACTTGAAACAGTTAATTTCTCATTTCATCCTGTATCTGTTTGTCATAGTGACGTTAAATGGATGCTTTTTCACAAGCCACTCTGTCGAAGAGTGGGATCTTGAACCCAATGGTTCGACGGCTTTTGGTCTAAGTCGTGATGGCCGTTTTGCTCTTATTTATTCAAAAGAACATCAGCTATTACTGTGGGATCTTACCCAACGTAAACAGCTAGCCGATTTAGGTGCTCAAGACCAAGAAGCAACCACTGTAACCAATATCCGCATTTCTGATAATGATCGCTATGCCATTACAGCCTCCCAAATCAACTTTGCTGTTTGGGACTTAGGAATGACACAAGCCAAAGGACTTTGGTCTATCTCAGATGGCCTAATTCGTGACGTTGATATCTCAAGTGATGGTCAACAAGTCTTACTCGGTTTATCCAATGGAAAAGCAATCTACGTCGACTTAGTCACCGGGCGCCGCTTAGAGTTCCTTGCTCACCGCGAAAAAGTGAATACTGTCGCTCTATCTCCCAACGGTCACTATGCCTTAACCGGTGGTAACGACCATAATGCGTTCTTATGGGATACCCACACCGGCCAGATCATATTAACCTTTGAACATGAACACAGAGTGAATAGAGTCGCATTGCAGCGTGACGGTTTATATGCCTTCACCTCAGATGATGGTAAAGATGCCTATATCTGGAATTTAAAAACAGGAAAGAAACAAGCTCAATTGAAAAGCTTTTCCCGTCAACTTATTTTCAGCTCAGCTCGTTTTTCTGATGATGGTCGTTACTTAATCACTGGTACACCGTCAAGTCGAGTCGAAATTTGGAATACGCAAACAGGAAAACGCCTCGATAGTTTCGACACAAAACCGAGAAAAGATGCGCGCCCACCAAGGGCGGTAGTGTATGATGCGGCTATTGATAAACAGCAACGCATTATCTCAGCAACATCAGCAGGTATAGCCGAAGCTTGGCAGTTTGAAGAGTAACAATGAAAGACGAACAGATAACTAAACTAGAACAACGTATCGATGATTTGGAATGCCAAATGGCCTTTCAAGAGCAAACGATTAGCGATCTTAACGATGCTTTGACTCAACAACAGTTACTCATCACCAAAATGCAAGATCAGATGAAGTACATGGTTGGTAAAATTAAGTCGATGAGCACCTCGAACTTGGCGGATCCATCTGAAGAGACTCCTCCACCCCATTACTAAATAGTTCTTGCTTCGTTACAGGAAAAAGTGGGCAATCACGATACCGGCAACCACTAAACACCCGCCCATACGACGTAGTTGATGATCGGATTGTTGGCTAATTTGAGCAATCATTTGACGCCAACCGTTGGGCGCAATTAATGGCCCTAGCCCTTCAATAATTAACACGACACCTAAAACCCCAAAGATGGTTGTTGCCATTACTTTCTACCTGTCACAAACAAAAAAGAGAGGCTCCCACAGGAGCCTCTCTTTTTCAACTTAAAACAATGAATACGGTACTATTTCGCAGTAGCGCCTTTCGGATCCTTCATGTATTTGAAGAAATCACTACTTGGATCAAGTACTAACACATCATTCTTATCATTAAACGATTTTTCGTACGCCTGAAGCGAACGCAAGAACGTAAAAAACTCTGGGTCTTCATTGTAAGCTTTAGCATAAATTTTTGCCGCTTTAGCATCTGCTTCACCGCGAGTAACTCGAGCAGTTTTATCCGCCTCAGCTAAGATCGTCGATACTTCAAGTTCTGCTTGAGCACGTATCACTTCCGCTTTTTCACGGCCTTGTGAACGGTGCTTACGTGCAACGGATTCACGTTCAGCTCTCATACGACGATAGATTGATTCACTGATTTCATCAGGTAGGTTGATTTTCTTCATACGGAAATCAACAACATATACACCTAAATCTTTTGCAGCACTCTTACGAGTGTCAGTCAGTACATCAGCCATGATTTGATCACGCTGACCATCAACCTCTAATGCTTCTTTTGCTGCTTCAGTTGTCACTACGTCAGCATCTGAACTTGCAGGAAGCACATCATCATTACGAGGACCTGAAACAATCTGCTTAATTTCACGAGCACCAATTTCAGAACGTAATACGTCCGTTACCTTACGTTCAAGCAACGCTTCTGCAGTTAATGCATTACCGCCGCCTGTTGCTAGGTAATAACGACCAAAGTCTTGGATACGCCATTTTACGTAAGAATCGATGATGACATCTTTTTTCTCTGCCGTAACAAAGCGGTCTGCTCTACCATCCATTGTTTGAATACGAGCATCTAGTGTTTTCACTCGATCGAACAAAGGCAATTTAAAATGAAGTCCAGGATTATAAATTTGCGCAACTGAACTTTCATTTTCTTTAAGCACTTTACCGAATCGAATTACAATGCCTCGTTCACCTTCTGGAATAACGAACATCGACATTAACAGCAACGCTAAAACAACGACAACTGCAGGGATAAGTAATTTACGCATGCTTAGTATCTCCCTTGACGTGTATCGTTACTACGAGATGCGGAATCTGACGCATTCTTCTTACTATCAGAGTGTTGTGACTCAGCTTTTATTTGGTCATAAACAGACGTTGAATCGGTGTTATCCGTTTTCTTCGTTGTTGGTTTGCCCGCATTTTCCATGATCTTATCAATTGGTAAGTACAACATGTTACCACTCGATTTAGAGTCGACCATGACTTTAGAAGTACTTGAGTACACTTTTTCCATCGCGTCTAGGTATAGACGTTCGCGAGTAACTTTAGGTGCAGCTTCATATTCAGGAAGCAATTGTTCAAACTGAGCAACCTGACCAATAGCGCCATTAACAACACGTTCGCTGTAACCCTGAGCTTCCTTCTTCAAACGTTCTGCACGACCGGTTGCCTTAGGTAAGATCTCATTTTTGTATGCTTCAGCTTCACGAATAAAGCGTTCTTCATCTTCTCGAGCAGCAATAGCATCATCAAACGCATCTTTCACCTGCTCAGGTGGACGTGCTGATTGGAAGTTCACATCAACTATCGTGATACCCATATCATAAGTATCGATAATATCGTTGAGTGTCTCTTGAGTGGTTTGACGAATCTGTTGACGTCCACTCGTCAAGATACTATCCATCAATGAGTCACCAATCACTGCACGCAGCGCAGAATCAGTTGCCTGACGCAAACTATCGTCAGCATTGGTCACAACAAATAAGTATTTGTAAGGATCCGAAACTCGATACTGAACATCCATAGAAACGGTCACAACATTCTCATCTTTTGTTAACATCAGTCCTGATGCACGAAGAGAACGAATTGCCTGAACGTTAACTGGAGTCACTTGATCAACAAAGCGCGGACGCCAGTTTAGACCAGGATCGACAATACGATCGTATTTACCGAGCCGCAGGACAACCCCACGTTCAGCTTCACCGATGGTATAAAAGCCAGCAAAGAACCAAATGAGGACAGCGATAAGAGCGATGACACCGATACCGACTGCTCCGCCATTAGAAAACGAAGGTCCTTTACCGCTCCCCTTCTTACCAAACTTGCCCCCGAGCTTTTGACTTAGCTTATTGAACACTTCGTCTAAATCTGGAGGACCTTGTTCACGGCCACCGTTGTTACCACGATTATTGTTACCCCATGGGTCATTATCGCGGCCACCATTGTTGCCGTTGTTATTACCAGGCTCATTCCACGCCATTAGAAAGCTCCATCATTTGATATGACGTTATACTCTAGCAGTCATTTAAGTAACTATAAAGTCAGATAAAACTGCCTGTTCTCTTTTCTCTAGTCTAGACCAATCTGCCTGTTGCATACGAACTGTAATTAACAAATTGCCTTCTGGATCATATTCTTCTGTTTTAATCGAGTTCATTTCGAAGAAAGTGCTACGGATACGCCCTTGATGTTGCGGCGGTATCTTCAAGTCATATTGAACCATTTGTTTTGCTAAACGTTCGCTCAATGCATCGAACAGCAAATCAATGCCATCACCGGCCATGGCAGATACGTACACGGCTTTTGGCACACCTTCCTCATCACGTTCAATACGTGGCTGTTGGTGATCTAAACTATCAATTTTATTCATGACTAATAAAGTTGGAACTTCATTCGCTTCAATCTCTACTAGTACATCATTTACCGCTTCTATGTTCTCACGAAAGCGGTCATCACTGGCATCAACAACATGTAACAAAATGTCAGCTTCTTGCGTTTCTTGTAACGTAGCTTTAAAAGCCGCGACAAGATCATGGGGTAGATGTCGAATAAAACCTACCGTATCAGCCAAAATAGCTGGACCTATTTCATCCAACTCAATTTTACGTAGCGTCGGGTCCAATGTGGCAAACAGTTGGTCTGCTGCATATACCCCAGCTTCTGTGATACGGTTAAATAAAGTCGATTTACCGGCGTTGGTGTATCCCACTAACGAAAGCGTAGGGATCTCTGCTCGGTTTCGTGCTCGACGCCCTTGTTCTCGTTGCTTTGCTACCTTGTCTAAACGACGTAAGATAGCTTTTATACGTTCACGCAGTAAACGTCGGTCAGTTTCTAACTGGGTTTCACCCGGACCACGCAAACCAATACCACCTTTCTGACGCTCCAAGTGCGTCCAACCACGGACAAGGCGAGTCGATAAATGGCGTAATTGAGCCAATTCAACTTGTAATTTACCTTCGTGAGTTCGTGCGCGCTGGGCGAAAATATCAAGGATTAGACCTGTACGGTCAATCACTCGACATTGACATAACATTTCTAAGTTACGTTCTTGAGCGGGAGATAGTGCGTGGTTAAAGATAACAACATCAGATGCAGTACGGTGCACTGCATCTGCGATTTCTTGGGCTTTACCTTCACCAACATAATACTTAGGGTGCGGAGATTGGCGACTACCGGTAACAACCTGCATCACTTCTACTCCGGCAGAAGAAACTAGCATTTCACATTCGCTAAGATCTTCCCATTCACCCTCTTGCGTGAAGTTGATATGAACAAGTACGGCTCGCTCCCCGGCTTCATAACGGTCAAACAAGCGATCAACTCCTTAATGTTTGAAAAGTATTAATATTAATTAGTCTTCTGTTTTGTCAGATGGACGATCCTGTGCAGGACGCTCAGCACTGTGATGACTAACTGGACGAGCAGGTACCACAGTTGAAATTGCGTGTTTGTATACCATTTGATTTACAGTGTTTTTCAGCAAGATCACAAATTGATCAAATGACTCAATCTGACCTTGTAGTTTGATACCGTTCACTAAATAGATTGATACAGGGATACGCTCGCGACGTAGTGCATTTAAGAATGGGTCTTGTAGAGATTGCCCCTTAGCCATTTTTTTTTCCTTATTTTGTATTTTGTAGTAATTATTTAGCTAGTGGTGCACTAAAGTTCTGTGCGGCCTTCACATCTGAGCTAAACGAATGAAAACACCCTAATCCGTTTGTTGGGGCACATAAGGCCGACTTCAAGTAACGGATCCTTTACAGGGCACATTACGCAAAAGCGATCCCATTATACACAGCTTAATCAACTAGATGCTATTGCATTTGAAACAGTTTCTAAAGCTTGATCAATGTTTTCGCTATCTAACCAAGTTAAATCATCCCAGCTGCGTAACCAGGTGATCTGTCGCTTGGCCAATTGACGGGTAGCACAGACACCACGAAAGATCGCTTCGTCTAAACTACCGTTTCCGTCTAAATAATCCCACATCTGACGATAGCCTACACAACGAATCGAAGGTAAGTCTGGGTGAAGATCTTGTCGCTCATGTAGCGCTCTAACTTCTTCTTCAAATCCCGCTTCGATCATTTTTTCAAAACGTAGTTCTATACGACGATGCAGTTCAGCCCTTTCCTTGGGAGCAATTGCAAACTGCTTAACACGATAAGGTATAGCATCTCCTTTCGTTTCAGTCAGTTCAGTTAAAGTTTTACCTGAAATTCGATAAACTTCCAACGCCCGTGACAATCTTTGTGGATCATTTGGATGAATTCTATCCGCTGATACAGGATCGATCGCCTTCAGCTCATCGTGCAAGATCGACCAGCCCTTAGTCAATGCTTCTTGCTCGATTTGTTGACGAATTTTGGGATCTGCTGCGGGTAATGGAGACAAACCTTGTAACAGAGCTTTGTAATAAAGCATGGTTCCGCCCACAAGTAACGGAATTTTTCCTTGGTTTACAATCTTTTCCATTTCATCCAATGCGTCTTGCCGAAAGTCTGCCGCAGAGTAGGAATCTTTTGGATCGAGAATATCAATCAATCGATGCGGGGCTTGCTCTAACTCTTCAGCCGTCGGTTTAGCCGTACCTATATCCATCGTTTTATAGATCAAAGCAGAATCAACACTAATGATCTCAACAGGAAATCGTTGTCTTAACCGAATCGCAAGATCTGTTTTCCCCGATGCGGTCGGTCCCATGAGAAATAATGCTAGAGGTAGTTGTTTGGTCATGAATTCAATGCTGCAATAGTCGCTGAAAAATCTACAGATCGGACAAAATGGCTATCGTGCAAAGGTAATTCACCTTGCCACAACTGCTCAATTTCTGAAATCAACTGAATACCTTCTGATAGAGTGTAGTCAGTTTTATCCAGTTTCACATAATTGCTCAACCAAGTGGCTAAACTATCACGATCTAACCGCTTTTCCGTCTGATCCAGTGTTGAAGAGGCGTAAGATAACAGATCTGGTACTAAATTTTGTAGATTTTGCTGCCTTAATGGTTGAGGGACTCCCATTACCATAATGCTTTGCTTGGAGCGTATTTGAAGATCAATACCGAAAGTCATTAATAACTCATGATAAATCTCAATGGCAGCCGCTTCACTTGGAGACACTTTTACCGCCAACGGAACAAGCAGCGGTTGGCTTTTTAGCGCACCTTGTCCCACATTCAATTGACCACGTGTTTTTAGCCAGTTGGCGTGATTCAATGAAACAAGCACACAACCTTGAGGCGTTCCCATCACCAAATACTGCCCTTTGACAACCGTTATAGCTTTGCCTAATTTTTCGATTGGTAGCGATTGTTCTTGATAATCACTCACAATATTAGACGCCAACTCTTTCAATTGTGGAGTCTGCAATAACTGTTGATAAACACGCACTTCATTTGCTGAAGGTGAATCCGAATTGTACTTTTCGCGCCCCTTTTTCGCCCCACTCGCATTCGGTTGTTTAGAGCTACGATAAGGCATCTCATCGCTAAAACTCTTTGCCGGCGGCTCAGCAATAGATGTATCGGTTACATCTTGCATCTGAACCTGAGGCTTGGACGTTTGGATTGAAGAGTGCTGCTCTTTAGGCTTCTGATAGTCTTTTTGCCCAAGATAAGCTGGGGTTTTATCAGCCTGCCAATGGCGAGGATCGCCTTGTTCACGGGTCGAGTCAGGCATATCAGAGTCATGAGGCTGATAAAACGCAGCTTCATTATGTGCTGGCGCATCGATATGCTGACCTTGAGCTAAGGCACTAGTCAAAGCTTGATAGATAAAATCATGAACTAAGCGGGCTTGATGAAAACGCACTTCATGCTTAGCTGGATGGACATTAACGTCGACCTGATGCGGATCAACCTCAATAAATAGCACATACGTTGCGTATTGATCAGGCTTCAGACTGGTTTCGTAACTTTGTCTAATCGCGTGGTTGATCAGCTTATCTTTCATCATGCGGCCATTCACATAGCAGTACTGTAAATCGCTTTGCTGGCGAGCACCTTCAGGTGTCGTGATCCAACCCGAGAGTTTAAGACCTTGATGCTCTAGATCAATCCGCAGCATATTGCGCACAAATGCATTGCCACAAACCGCCCCAATCCGCTTTTCTTCCTGTAATCGAGTTTTCGTTGCCCGATATTGGCGCACCATTTTTCCGTTATGACGTAGATTCAAGGTAACATCAAACCGGCTAAGGGCAATACGCTTAATTAGCTCATCAATATGAGTAAATTCGGTTTTTTCTGTGCGTAGAAATTTACGCCGCGCTGGCGTATTAAAAAACAGATCGAGAACTTCAACTGACGTTCCAACAGGATGGGCGGCAGGTTGCAACTTGACAGCCATATCACGCCCTTCACTGTACGCAGACCACGCTTCTTCTTGTGTCGTTGTACGAGAAGTTAATGTTAAACGAGCAACAGAGCTAATACTCGCTAACGCCTCCCCGCGAAATCCCAAACTCATAATAGCTTCTAGATCATCAAGATTATGAATCTTCGATGTCGCATGACGACTTAACGCGAGTGATAACTCATCTTTAGGAATACCCGAACCATTATCGCGAATGCGAATAAGCTTAGCGCCTCCTTTTTCAATATCGATGTCGATACGAGTAGCGCCTGAATCCAAACTGTTTTCCACCAGCTCTTTAACGACGGAAGCTGGCCTTTCCACCACCTCTCCAGCAGCGATTTGGTTTGCTAAACGAGCGGGTAAAATTTGAATAGCCATAATGGTTTCTATACTTAAGTTATTTGCAAAGCCTCTAACGACTCTACTTATTCGGAATAATTAATATCTGCCCGATAGCCAATGAGTCTGAACGCAAATGGTTGGCAGTTCGAATACTGTTCACACTCACGTTATATTCATTGGCAATTTTCCCTAAAAAGTCACCACGTGAGACTTTATGTTTACGCAATGGCTTATCTTTCAAGCTCACGGTGATTTTAAGCTTTTGACCCACATTCAAAGAATTACTGCGCAACTGGTTTTCCCGCTTGATATCAGCAACGGATACTTTGTATTTTTGAGCGATTCGACCTAAATACTCGCCACGACTTACAGTATGAATAATGGTTTCAGTCTCAACTGGGTTCTCAACCTGAGGCACTTTTAAAGATGTTTCTCCTCCAGGAATTTTTAAGATTTGCCCAACTGATAAAGTATTGGTTTTTAGTTTATTCTCATTTTTTATTGCCGATACAGACATACCATAACGCTGGGCAATCACTGACAGTGAATCGCCACTTTGTACCCGGTAATTATGTGTTTTATTACGATTAGCAAATAACGTCCCTACTGGAGGATTATCTTTAAAATATTGCACTACCGCTGTCGCAACAGCACGAGCAAGCTTATCTTGGTGACTCCGTTGAAACAGCAATCTCTCTTCAGTAGGATTGGAAATAAAGCCTGTTTCAACCAACACTGATGGAATATCAGGAGATTTCAAAACTGCAAGACTAGCATTTACTGGTTTACTTCGATGTAAATGCGTCACTTGCGCTAAATTGTGAACGATGTCAGAAGCCAATTTATAGCCTTCTTTTTGCGAATGGCTAAATTGTAAATCCAGCAGGGTTTGACTCACATTTCGATCGCGATTGTTTTTCGCTAGCACCGCCCCAGCCCCACCTAATAACTCAGATTGCTCTTCGTGGTTTTCTACCCAACGAGCTATTTCAGTGTTCGCACGACGAGTATTTAACACGAAAACTGATGCACCACGTGGTTTAGGGGAGTTAAATGCATCCGCGTGAATTGAAACGAGTAAATACGCCCCATGTTGGCGAGCAATCTCAGTTCGTTTATTCAAACTGACATAATAATCGCCTTTACGCGTTAGAATCGCTTTCATACCGGGAACACGATCAATTAAGTTGGCTAGCTTTTTGGCAATACTCAGCGTGACATTCTTTTCAAATTTATGTCCCGGACCAATCGAACCAGGATCTTCTCCGCCGTGACCAGGATCCACCGCGACGATAATATCCGCATTGCCCGCTAACTGAGAAGCATCACGACTCACCTTTAACTTTTGAATCGGATTGTTGTTAGATAACGCTTGCTGCTTTTTAGTTTTGTTTGGTAAATCGATGACCAAACGGTGCCCATACTGACCACCAGGCGTTGGAGGAAGCTTAAATATATTAGCTGAAATATGCTTTTTTAATTCCAACACCAGCCGATAGGTCCCTTTCTTTGGTGATGAACTTGACCGTATTTTGGTTAATATTGCGCTATCAGTGACCTTCATTGGCAACTTGGCTTTTAACGACGTATCTTGTAAGTCAACCACCAAACGACTTGGACTGCTTAAAGTAAAATAGCTAAATGTTACTTCGGACTTAACATCCATCACTACTCGAGTCTCATCAGGTGAGGGCCAAACCCTAATACCTTCTAATACATTGGCATACACCGAAGAAGTGAAAACAGTGATAAAAAACGTTATTAATAAAACGATGGTACGGAAACGATTAACAATCAACATAACTCCAACTGGCTTAATAAAGCACATCCATATTCATTGTTTGCCGTAAGTTCGGCCTGACGTTGCTCACCATCATAACGAATATCGATAGTGATATCTGGTTGCGGTAACATCCCCTGACCTTTATCTGGCCATTCCACCAGACAAATAGCATCTGGAGTGAAATAGTCCCGAATCCCCATAAACTCAAGTTCTTCAGGATCGGCCAAGCGGTAAAGATCAAAGTGGTAAACACTCCATTGTTCTAATTGGTATGGCTCCACTAAAGTGTAGGTCGGGCTTTTTACATTGCCGTTGTGCCCTAAAGATTGAATAAAGCCACGACTAAATGTTGTTTTTCCAGCACCAAGATCGCCATAGAGATAGAGAGTGGTTTGTTGAGAACATAAGCGTGACAACGCCGTTCCCAATGCAACTGTGTCTTTTTCATTCTTTAATGTAAAGGTCTTGGTGTTCATGTAATACTTTCTCAAAAAATGCCTAATGGCGGAAAATGCCAAAGAACCAGAATAGTAAACTGTAGTGGAATTGATTAACAAGAGATCTTCTGTAAGCAAACAGAAAAACATCCCTAGTTTCATGTCAAAACGCTATGATCAACTTACTAGATCCTTGATATAGGATCCGTTAAAATCCACGCCCTTTACATTTCCCTATTAACTAGTAGATACCTGATGGACTATCAAGCGCTCGCCAAAAAAATAAAATTTTGGGCTCACGAATTAGGGTTCGCCAAGGCTGGGATCTGCGATGTTGATCTTACAGAGCACGAAGCACCTCTCCAACAATGGCTTGATAAAGGTTATCACGGAGAAATGGATTGGATGGCACGACATGGCATGATGCGCGCAAGACCAGCAGAACTATTACCTGGTACATTACGAGTCATCAGCGTTCGTATGGATTACCTTCCACCGGATGCTCATTTCGCCTCAAACCTCAATAATGCCAGTGAAGCTTATATTAGTCGATATGCTCTGGGACGAGATTACCATAAGCTGGTACGAAATCAGCTCAAAAAGCTGGGGGAAAAAATAAAAGCAGAAACAGGAGAACTGGGTTTTCGACCGTTTGTTGACTCTGCTCCAATATTAGAACGCCCCCTAGCTCAAAAAGCAGGACTAGGATGGACTGGCAAGCACTCATTAATTTTAGACGAAGGTGCTGGCTCATGGTTCTTTCTTGGCGAGTTACTCGTTGATATACCACTACCTATCGATACCCCATCAGAAAACCAATGCGGTAAATGTACTGCTTGTATGACATCCTGCCCAACGAACGCTATCGTCGAGGAAGGAATTGTTGATGCACGACGTTGCATCTCGTATCTGACTATAGAATACAGCGGTGTTATTCCGGAAGAATTTCGACCACTGATGGGTAACCGTATTTATGGCTGTGACGATTGCCAATTAGTCTGCCCGTGGAATAGATTCGCGCACCTAACAGAACAGAGTGATTTCCATCGACGCCAAGCTCTCCATGATCCTGACTTACTCGCATTATTTGCTTGGGATGAAAAAACATTTTTAAAAAATATGGAAGGTTCAGCCATTCGCCGTATTGGGCATGAGCAATGGCGCCGCAATATTATTATTGCAATGGGTAACGCACCGTACAGTCAGCAAATTATTGAAACATTGGAGCAAGCCAAAGGCCATTCAGAGCTATTAGACCCACATATTGATTGGGCACTGACCCAACAACAAGAACAATTGCCATTTAAAGATCGAAAGAAAGCTCGCCTTATTCGTATTGTAGAAAAAGGACTACCGAGAGATGCTTAATAAAGTCGATAATTTTCTCGTTATTTAACTTGACAACAAAAACAAAATCAAAGTGTGGAAAAAGTTTTTATGATGCACGTTTTTCCTACCCCACCAAAAGTTAGTCACAACAGCAGGAAATGATTAGGATCAAGTGTTTTTTAGTTAATGATCGTTTTCTTACAGATTTGAGACAATTAAAAAAACAAATAAATTAATAAAAAACAACAAGTTAAGCAAGAATTCTTCCAATTAAAAAAACTGATATACCAAAAAAGATCCTAGACATACAACCATTTTCCAACACACAAAAACACTTTATACACCAAGTTATCCACAAGGATATTTTGTGGATAAGTCTGTTGATTATACGTATAGAAGTTATGGAAGTTCTGTAAGCACAACGCTTCTAGCAGTGGACTAATTTCTTAGAACTCTGTAGAAGAACTGACTCAAGGGGAATGATGCTTCACAGCATTAAGAAAGAGCATTCACGGTGAGAACTTAAATCTAGCACAACCAGATAGACTGGAAAAATTCTCTTTGTGATCCACATAACAATGTGGGAAGTTGGTTGCGGGGGCCAGATTTGAACTGACGACCTTCGGGTTATGAGCCCGACGAGCTACCAAGCTGCTCCACCCCGCGTCCGTATATTGTGCATCGTTGAAGTACGATGAAGACTCTCTTCTTTTACAAGAAGGAAACTGGAGCGACACANTGGTTGCGGGGGCCAGATTTGAACTGACGACCTTCGGGTTATGAGCCCGACGAGCTACCAAGCTGCTCCACCCCGCGTCCGTATATTGTGCATCGTTGAAGTACGATGAAGACTCTCTTCTTTTACAAGAAGGAAACTGGAGCGACACACGAGGTTCGAACTCGTGACCTCAACCTTGGCAAGGTTGCGCTCTACCAACTGAGCTAGTGTCGCATTCACAACCCGTCTCTCGACAAATCGTTGGAATGTGGTTGCGGGGGCCAGATTTGAACTGACGACCTTCGGGTTATGAGCCCGACGAGCTACCAAGCTGCTCCACCCCGCGTCCGTATATTGTGCATCGTTGAAGTACGATGAANACTCTCTTCTTTNANAAGAAGGAAACTGGAGCGACACACGAGGTTCGAACTCGTGACCTCAACCTTGGCAAGGTTGCGCTCTACCAACTGAGCTAGTGTCGCATTCACAACCTGTCTCTCGACAAATCGTTAGAATGTGGTTGCGGGGGCCGGATTTGAACCAACGACCTTCGGGTTATGAGCCCGACGAGCTACCAAGCTGCTCCACCCCGCGTCCGGTGTCATCGTTAAAGTACGATGAAAACTNTCTTCTTTNANAAGAAGGAAACTGGAGCGACACACGAGGTTCGAACTCGTGACCTCAACCTTGGCAAGGTTGCGCTCTACCAACTGAGCTAGTGTCGCAAAGTAACAACGAGTATTCCCCGTCGTTAGGGCTGCGAATTATAAGAGCATTTTTTTGTGATGCAAGTCCTTACATGCAAAAAAAGAGATTTTTTTTCATAAGTGATGAAAAAGCATACAAAAAAGATTCAATACCAACCTAGCAGCCCAAGGAAACACCCTAAGATTGGATCTTAACGTGATCTTTAAATAGCGAACACGTGCTGACGATAATACTTTAACTCTGCAATGGATTCTCTAATATCATCCAGAGCTAAGTGACTACCTTGTTTAGAAAAGCCATCTAACACTTCAGGTTTCCAGCGACGAGTTAGCTCTTTAATCGTACTCACATCAACATATCGATAATGAAAATACTCTTCGAGTAGTGGCATATGTTTATATAAAAATCGACGGTCTTGGCCAATACTATTGCCACAAATAGGAGATTTACCTTTTGGCACCCATTTTTCTAAAAAGGCAATGGTTTGCTCAACGGCTTGTTCTTCGGTAACAGAACTTGCGCGAATGCGATCAACTAAACCACTTGCTGTATGAGTTGTGGTACACCATTCATCCATCTTCGCCAACTCTAATTCTGGTTGGTGAATAGCAAGTACGGGGCCTTCAGCAAGAATATTCAACTCGCTATCAGTCACGATACTCGCAATTTCAATTATTTTGTGCGTTTCAGGATCGAGGCCTGTCATCTCCAAATCGATCCAGATAAGATTCTGTTCGCTATATGACATAGATAGGTGCCTATATGGGATTATCATTAAAAAAGGTACTATACATAAATTCGAAGTACCAAGATACTGCGCTATCTTGGATTTCACCGCGTCAGCTGTTATACATGCAGCCGACAACATTACATTCTCAAGATAAAGATACGCATAGTGGCAAAAAGAAAAAAGCTGACTAAAGGCCAAGTACGGCGAGTAAGAAGCAATCAACATAAGCGACTCAAACAGGAAGAGACCGTTCAATGGGATGAATCCATGCTAGAGAACGCCAAAAACGGTTTGGTGATTACCCGTTTTGGTCAACATGCGGATATTGAAGATCTCGATACTGGCGAAGTACACCGTTGTAATATGCGACGTGGCATTGAAACATTGGTATCTGGTGACAAGGTAATTTGGCGCCCGGGTATTGAAACCCTAGCTGGAATTTCTGGTGTAGTCGAAGCAGTAGAACCTCGTTCTTCGGTATTAACTCGCCCCGATTATTATGACGGTTTGAAACCCGTTGCCGCTAACGTTGATCAAATGGTGATCATTTCCTCCGTATTACCAGAATTATCACTCAATATTGTAGACCGATACCTAATTGCCTCTGAGACACTGGCTATCGAACCACTTATCGTATTGAATAAGATTGATTTACTTAACGATGAATTGGCTGAACTGTATCAAGAATGGCTAAGCATCTATAAAACGATAGGTTATCGAGTCCTATACGTCAGTAAAGAGACCGGTGAAGGCATTGAAGAATTAGAGTCACTGCTACGTGATAAAATTAACATCTTCGTAGGCCAATCTGGCGTTGGTAAATCGAGTTTGGTGAATGCTCTGATGCCTAATACTGATTGGATAGCCGAAGAAGGTGAAATCTCGGAAAACTCGGGCTTGGGCCAGCATACAACAACGGCGGCTCGTCTATATCATATTCCTTCAGGTGGCGATTTAATCGACTCTCCAGGAGTGCGCGAATTTGGTTTGTGGCACTTAGAGCCTGATGATATTACCGAAGCTTATAAAGAGTTTCGTCCTTATTTAGGCGGCTGTAAATTTCGCGATTGTAAACATGGCGACGACCCTGGCTGCTTAATTCGTCAGGCCGTTGAGGATGGTGAGATCAGCGCGATTCGTTTTGATAATTACCATCGTATTATCGAAAGTATGGATGAAAATAAAGCCAACCGTCAGTACTCAAAAAGCAAAAAAGCTGACCTTTAAGTCGAGCGATTAAGCTTTATTTGAGCGACATTACGATTAATTTTGAAGGGCACGACATAGACAAAGACTGACATTTTTTGGTTTTTTCAGTACTATTTCGCGCCCAGATGACAAGACATTGGAATGACAAGCAATGGATAAAATTAAAGTTGGACTCCAATATTGGATTCCACAACATGGTTTAACCCGTTTAGTCGGCAAGCTTGCTTCAGCAAAAGCAGGACGTCTAACCACCGCAGTAATCCGTTGGTTTATCAAACAATATAATGTGAATATGGATGAAGCATTACATTCAGATCCAAAACACTTCAACACATTTAATGAATTTTTTGTTCGTGAGCTGAAACCAGGTGTACGACCTGTTATTGAAGATGAAGACGTCTTAACTCACCCAGCTGATGGCTGCGTAAGTCAATTTGGTTACATGAACAATGGCAAGCTCATTCAAGCAAAAGGTCATGATTTTTCTGCTCAAGAACTTTTAGGCGGTGATGCCGAATTAGCTAAAGAGTTTATTGATGGTGACTTTGCAACGATTTATTTATCCCCAAGTGACTACCACCGAGTGCACATGCCATGTGCTGGTACATTACGCCAAATGATTTACGTACCAGGCGATCTATTTTCAGTGAACCCACTGACCGCTGAAAATGTCCCAAACCTATTCGCACGCAATGAGCGTGTTGTTTGTATCTTTGATACAGAATTTGGCCCGATGGCACAAGTATTGGTAGGTGCCACTATCGTTGGTAGCATTGAAGTTGTTTGGGCAGGAACCATCACTCCACCTCGCGGTAACAGTGTTTATCGTTGGAATTACCCAACTGAAGGCGAAAAAGCCATTCATCTAGAAAAAGGTCAAGAGATGGGTCGCTTTAAACTGGGATCAACGGTGATAAACTTATTCGCCCGTGATGCTGTTCATTTCGATGAAAGCATGCGAACAGGCAGCACGACTCTAATGGGAACAGCTTACGCCCATAAAGCACAGTAATGCAGTAATAACAAATCTAGAACGATTAGGCTCGAGTATTGCTCGGGCTTTTTTATACCCAAGTAACTTCAAAATGCTGTTTTAGCGAGAATGGTTTCGCTCTTAGGTAAGGCACTGATTTGAAGATATAGTCATCCTACGTTGAAAGTCAGTAACATAGCCTAGGAGCGAATAAAACTCGCTCTTCGGACACTCATCAATAACCCCTACTACTTTATCTTAATAAGTGGCATATTTAGCCTCAATTTCTTCTCTATTCATTGTTATAGGATTCTCTATGGGTTATGAGTGGCTTGCGTTAGCCGCTGCCTTACTATGGGCAATTGCGGGGTTGATGTCTGTTGTTCCTTCTCGTCATCTTGGCTCATTTGCCTATAGCCGCTGGCGTATGGGATGTACATCGCTGATGCTAGGTGGATTTGCACTATTCACAGGAGGGTGGAATAGCGTAGCCAGTAGTGATGTTTTTCCTATGGCATTATCTGGCTTCATTGGCATTTTTATTGGTGACACCGCTTTATTTGCCTGTTTAAATCGAATGGGTCCGAGGCAATCAGGGTTGCTGTTTTCCTGCCATGCTGTCTTTTCGGCCACACTCGGTTATTTTTTATTTGGCGAAAGTATGACAAAACTGGAACTGCTCGGCTCAGTATTGGTTTTTTCTGGTGTCTTAATGGCTATTTTCTTTCGTGGTAAAAAGCATTCTCTTGATACGGTCAGTGGTCATATTGGTATTGGCATCACACTCGGTATTACTTCTGCTATCTGCCAAGCTCTTGGCGGTATTATTGCCAAACCTGTCATGGTAACGGCAATCGACCCCATCGCCGCCTCTGCAATTCGGATGATTGCTGCCTTCGCGGCTCATAGTGCCCTTCGACTTACCGGTTATCGAGCATCTCGCGCCCCTAACCCAATGACTAAGTCTATTTTTGGTATTACTTTAATTAATGGTTTTCTTGCTATGGCTGTGGGAATGACTCTTATCATGTATGCACTAAAAGATGGCAATGTCGGTATGGTCGCTTTATTGTCCTCTACCACACCAATTATGTTATTACCGATTATTTGGCTTTATACCAAACAACGTCCCAATCGATATGCTTGGGTTGGTGCAGCCGTTGCAGTTATAGGAACCGGTATTTTGGTGTATTAAATCCGTAATATCCTTACAACATCAATGGTTAATATTTCGCATTTTTTTGACCGTAAGCTCAGGTTGATTGCATTGATAGATAGAATCATTGATCTTAACCTACAGCTAAGGGTAAAAAGTGTAGTAAAATTACGCTAATTTCAATTCTTTTTGAATTTGACGAGGTCAATATTATGTCTGCTAAAAAGCCTATGGCTCTAGTCATCCTTGATGGATGGGGTCACCGCGACGACAACGCAAGTAACGCAATTAATAATGCAAATACCCCGGTTCTTGATGGGCTAGCTGCAAACAACCCAAATACTCTCATTAATGCTTCGGGCTTAGATGTTGGTCTACCTGATGGCCAAATGGGTAACTCAGAAGTTGGTCACACAAATATTGGTGCTGGTCGTGTCGTATATCAAGATTTGACTCGTATTACCAAAGCAATTTCTGATGGCGAATTCCAAAAAAATGAAGCACTTATCAATGCTATCGACTCTGCAGTAAGTGCAGGTAAAGCAGTACATATCATGGGATTAATGTCACCTGGTGGCGTTCACTCTCACGAAGATCATATCTACGCAGCCGTTGAACTCGCCGCAGCTCAAGGTGCAGAAAAAATTTACCTCCACAGCTTCCTTGATGGACGCGATACTCCACCACGCAGTGCAGAAGCATCACTAAAACGTTTTGATGAACTTTTCGCAAAACTAGGTAAAGGTCGAGTTGCTTCTCTTATCGGTCGTTACTACGCAATGGACCGTGACAACAACTGGGATCGCGTTCAACACGCTTATGACCTTATGGTTGAAGCGAAAGGTGAATACACAGCTGATTCAGCCGTTGCTGGTCTTGAAGCCGCTTACGCTCGTGATGAAAACGATGAGTTTGTTAAAGCAACCGTTGTTTGTGCACAAGGCCAAGAATCATCTGCGATTGAAGATGGCGATGCGGTAATCTTTATGAACTACCGTGCTGACCGTGCGCGTGAAATCACTCGTACTTTTGTACCTGCATTTGAAGGCTTTGAACGTGCTAAGTTCCCTGAAGTGAAGTTTGTTATGCTGACTCAATACGCGGCAGACATTCCTCTCGCTTGTGCCTACCCACCAGCTGAACTTCATAACACTTACGGTGAATGGTTAGCGAAAGCAGGCAAAACTCAATTACGTATTTCTGAAACTGAAAAATATGCTCACGTGACTTTCTTCTTCAATGGCGGTGTTGAAAATGAATTTGATGGCGAAGATCGTCAAATCGTCGCATCACCAAAAGTTGCTACTTATGACCTACAACCAGAGATGAGCTCTGCTGAACTCACTGATAAATTAGTTGCTGCTATTAAATCAGGTAAATACGATGCCATCATCTGTAACTACCCTAACGGCGACATGGTGGGTCACACTGGTGTTTATGAGGCGGCAGTTCAAGCATGTGAAGCTGTTGATGCTTGTATCGGCCGTGTAGTTGAAGCCATCAAAGAAATGGATGGACAACTGCTAATTACAGCCGACCACGGTAACGCAGAAATGATGGTAAACCCTGAAACAGGCGGCACCCATACTGCACACACTAACTTACCAGTACCTCTTATCTACGTAGGTAACAAAGACATTGAATTTAAAGAAGGCGGTAAACTTTCTGATTTAGCACCAACAATGTTGGCTCTAACGGATCAAGAAATCCCTTCAGAAATGACTGGTAACGTTCTTTACAAATAAGCACCGCTATCATCAATCAGATTCGAAGCCTCCTAATTGGAGGCTTTTCTCACTGCTAAATATCACCTATCAACCGCACGACTACCTCTCCAATATGCAGATAATGACAAACTTTTTGCATGCATCGCTCGCCTCCCTTCATCCATTGGGTATACTGTTTTTCCTATACGTTTAAATCAACATAAGCTCAGCCATGATGTTCAAGATGCTCCTTTCTCCCTGCGCACCACAATTAAATCGAAAACACCTAGTCAGTTTTCTACTGAGTTTTTGTGTACTCACTCCGAGTCTCTCTTTCGCCGCCTCTCAGCAAGAGTTAACAGGTGTTACCAATGAGATTCAGCGCCAAAAATTATCCCTTTCCAAACAGCAAAAAATGTTGGATGAGCTGCAGAATGAATTGAAACACCAAGAGTTAGATATCGCAGCGCAGAAAAAACAGATTCAAGAGACTGAGCAACAACAAGCGAAAGCGAATCGAAATATATCCAATTTAAGTAAGAAGATTCTGCAGTTAGAAAAACAGCGTAAAGAACAAACAGAATTGCTGACAAAACTAATGAAGACTTACTACATAACCAAACGCGCCACTGCCAGCGGTAATCTGCTCAATACAGGTATCGAAGAAGACCGTATTAGTCAGTACTACCAACATTTAGCTAAAGCTCGTACCGATGCGATCAAAAAACTCGAGGGGACGCATCAGGAATTAAATAATACCGAACATCAATTAAAGCGAGAGCGCGACCAGATCACTACGTTACTGAAACAACAAAATGCGAAATATAAACGTCTTGCACAAGCTCAAGACAAACGTCGTCATACACTGGGAAAAATTAAACACAATATATCTGGTGACAAGGTGTATTTAGCAGAACTGCAACGTAATGAAACTCGCCTTAAAGCAGAAATTGCCAAAGCAGCCAAACGCAGTTCGGTACCAATGGATGGGTTATCAAGAGAAAGGCATAAACTTCCTTGGCCCGTTACTGGATCTTTATTACATCGCTACGGTGAACATCAAAGTGGCCAGATAAACTGGAAAGGCATTGTCATTAAGGCCAAATATGGCGAACGAGTGAAAGCGGTCTATCCTGGTACGATTGTATTTTCTGATTACCTACGTGGTTATGGATTAATGGTACTCATTGATCATGGTAAAGGTGATATGACGCTCTACGGTTTCAATCAAACCTTAACGAAAAAAGAAGGCGATAAAGTTTCCGCAGGAGAAACCATCGCCCTAGCCGGTGATACTGGGGGACAAACCCAACCGTCAGTCTATTTCGAAATTCGCCGTAATAGCCAAGCTCAAAACCCTTTAAACTGGCTTAAGCGCTAACTCGAATAATAATCACGAACCACTTGGATAAATTGATCGACTTCTTCGCGAGGAAGTCGATTAATCCCACCTGCTGCTTCGCGCCCTCCTCCTGTTACAAATTGTGCACAAAGCCCACCAGCACCTTGCTTATTCGTCAACGGTGCTCGTAGTGAAACAGTAAACGCTGTGCCATTCTCCAGTTCGGTCAGTACAATATGTGCTTGGTTTTCTGACTGATTGGCTAGTGTATTACCGTAAACACCGCTAATGCGATAAGACGCTGGCTCATCAGGTAATTGAAATACCCTGACAAACGGCTCATCAACGAGAGCGGACTGCCCCATAGCTAACGCCATATCCGCTTGATATCCAGTACGCAATTGATAAAGAGGAGATTGAGGATCCGCAAACAAGTCAAATGGAGAAAGGTAACAGGTAAGTGCTTTGAACAATTCAGCTGGATGATAATGAAGATCATCAACATGGCGTCCATAACCGTTGTAGTTAATCAATGTTCCTATTTCTTGTAACTGCCCTGCTTGCTCTGAATTAAACCCTGCTTGCAAGGCTAGCTTATCTGCAACCGACATTAAATTATCACCGTAAGCCGCAGCAATGGCCCACGCATGAAATTGTCCATTGAGATAACGATCGATAATTAGCGCGGTGCACACATTCGCATCTAAGTCGATATAAGCTTCAAGCTGAGGGTGTGATGGGATTTCCCCAGACTGGTGATGATCAGCATAAAAAACAGACGCTCCGATTTGCAACACGTGTTGCAAAGCCGCCGAATTCTTGGCCATTGATATATCTAATACGGTAATAGAATCTTGTGATTGTGGTTGAACTTGCTTTAAAAGCTCAATATCACGCTTAATCCCAGTGACCAATTTTGCTGATTTAGGCTGAGCTAATCTCAACTGGAGAAGAGCGATGATGCCATCAGCATCACCGTTAAACACATCATAATGCATAGAACAGAATCCACTTTCGTCTAATGGAAAGAAATATTCATCTGACTAAATTATCAGTCATTTGTTACGCATTATACGTTAGCAATAATCACTCACTTTTCCCAAGGAGGAAAGGTTATATCTCATTGCTTTTATGCATGCATGGCTTTAACGCCCTCTTCCATCAATTGCAGCTGCTCATATCCCGTTTTCGTTGCAGTAGGCTTCACGACAGAAATTATTTGCAATACACCTTGGTGAATCACTTCTTCAGTAATTCTGGTCTCATGAGACATAGCTGATTGATACGCTAACCAAGAAGAAGCAACAATATGCAGAGTGGTCGCCGTTTTTTGCAAATCCGCTTCAGCGATATCAAGCAAATTGATATCAACAAACGCCCGAATAATATCTACGAGATTCTTCTGTAGCGTATCTTGAACCGCAATATAATCCGTATGTAATTCCTCGTCACGTTGCAAAATATCAGGAAGATTGGCGTAAAAGAAACGATACTTCCACATCAGAGCAAACATGGACTCCAAATAATGATTAAGCAAAGTCAAACTTTCATACTGTCCTTGTACAGGAGTAAAGCGCTCGATCAACTCAGCTGAATACAGATTAAAGATTTCACGTACAATTTCTTGTTTATTACGAAAATGGTAATACAAGTTACCCGGACTAATATCAATATGCGCTGCGATATGATTGGTTGTCATATTGCGCTCGCCATTTTCATTGAATAACTCTAATGCCGCATAAACAATTCGATCTCTTGTTTTCATAGAGTACGATTTCCTTATTATGAGCGTGTATCTTTGTTATCCGTACTAGTTAATTCACTAATAGGAAACAGAGAAAAACGCTGCACACACATCGATGGTGGCACAACGTTGATAAATATTATTTACTCAGATGGAATGGTTTAGACAGTTCATGGACAGCATCAACAAACACACCCGCATTCTCAGGTGGCACATCAAGATGGATACCGTGGCCTAAATTAAACACATGCCCTGTATCAGCATGACCAAATCCTTCTAAAATAGTAGACACTTCTTCACGAATACGCTCTTTGGATGCATACAACATGGAAGGGTCCATATTTCCTTGTAGAGCCACTTTATCGCCAATACGAGCCTTGGCATCAGCAATATTGATTGTCCAATCCAACCCAATAGCATCACAGCCGGTTGCTGCAATCTGCTCTAACCACATGCCGCCGTTTTTCGTAAATAAAGTTACAGGCACACGACGACCTTCATTTTCACGCATTAACCCATCCACAATTTTGTGCATATATTGCAATGAGAAATCATTGTAATCTCTCGGAGTCAGCACACCACCCCAAGTATCAAATACCATCACAGATTGAGCTCCGGCTTTGATCTGCGCATTTAAGTATTCAATGACGCTATCCGCTAACTTATCCAAAAGCAGATGCAGTGTTTGAGGATCGCTATACATCATTTTTTTGATTTTCGTGAAAGCCTTCGAGCTTCCACCTTCAATCATATAGGTTGCTAACGTCCATGGGCTGCCGGAAAAACCTATAAGGGGCACTTCACCTTGTAAATCTTTGCGGATTTGACGTACCGCATTCATCACATATTGCAATTCACCTTCTGGATCAGGAATACCAATTTTATCTACATCAGATTTACTGGTAATAGGACGAGAGAATTTAGGCCCCTCACCCGCTTCAAAATGTAACCCTAACCCCATGGCATCAGGAATAGTTAAAATATCCGAAAATAAAATAGCGGCATCTAATGGAAAGCGACGTAGTGGCTGAAGAGTGACTTCAGAAGCTAACTCAGCATTACGACAAAGCGACATGAAATCTCCCGCTTGAGCACGAGTTTCACGATATTCTGGCAGATAGCGGCCTGCTTGGCGCATCATCCATACTGGAGTGCAATCTACTGGTTGCTTGAGCAAAGCGCGAAGATAGCGGTCGTTTTTTAATTCTGTCATTCCGTCTTCCATTGATTGTAATAATAAGGCTGATAATTTTGCCGAACATTCTAACATTGTTCGGTCGCGAAAGTCGTAATGCTAATTCAGTTTATCCCTAAATAACGAGCGTCCAAACAGCGGTATTCGAGTGTTCCATCACTCACCCATGTGAACAATAAATGCCATGTTGGTGTTCCAAGGTCCAAATGGCAAATATATGTTATTTATGGTTAAGGATAGCAGGATAAGAATTGCTTACCGATGATCTTTATCGATGTCTTTTAGGGTCTGCTCAATCAGTTCACGAGCGATGGTCCCCTTAGGAGCCAGTTCTGGTAGTTTTGCGGGACTAAACCAATCAGCATCACTCAGTTCGGTATAATCCGGCTTAACATCACCACCAGCATACTCTGCCAAAAATCCGGCCATTAAATTAGATGGGAATGCCCAAGGCTGACTTGCCATATAACGGATATTTTTGACTTCAAGACCCGTTTCTTCTTTTACTTCTCGAGCCACACACTCTTCTAGAGTCTCACCAACTTCGACAAAACCGGCAATCACAGTGTACATTCCGGTTTTATGTCGCGGGTGCTGAGCAAGTAGGATTTGGTCATCCTTGCGCACCGCAACAATAATACAAGTTGAGATGCGAGGATAATGCAGTGTACGACAGTCTTGGCACTGCATCGCATTCTGACTGTGATTAAAATAGGTTCTACCACCGCAATGCGGACAGAAACGCTGAGTTTGAGTCATGTGACCATACTGAACCGCTTTACTAATGAGATGGAATAATTCCGTATTTATGGTCAGTAAACTTCTCAATGGCGTAAGTTCAACATCAAACTCCAGGTCACTTGCATTTAGCCAATAAACAGGATGTTGCTGATACTCTCCGATCTCAACAGCGTTGGAAACCGGCAAATTTAATGCTTGAGCTGTACCAAAAGGGATACCTTCGTCAACACTCCATAAGTCAGATCCTGAAACAACACACCAATAAGCGGATTTCTCGTCACCATTTTTTAACATATGAACTCCTCGCTGGTTGCAGTTCCTTCATTTTACTGGCAATCTGAATTCATGCCAGAATTTGTAGTTATTCAATTAATGTTCTATAAATTCTTGTATAACAAATAGGTTTTTTTCGAATTTAGACCTATGAGCCAAGGAAGATCATCGCTGTGATGATGAATCATGAGGGCATAGCCATGCTGAAAAAACTGAAAAAAACGCAAGAACAGTGGGGCGGTTCCAGTGACGTCATTGACCATTGGTTAGCCAAAAGACAAGAATTAATCGTCGCCTTCTGTAAGCTTGCTTATCTTCAGCCAAGTGCCGCAGAGGTCTCTATCGCTGAGCTCCCATCCCCAACAGAACTCCAAGTATTCTGCCAAGATCTGGTTGATTATATCTCTGAAGGTCACTTCAAAATTTACGATATGGTCATGAACAAATGGCATGCCACAGGGTTTCACGCTACAGAGGAAATGGATTCCACCTACGGTGATATTATAGAAACCAACGAACCACTACTGAGCTTCACTGATAAATACTCAGCCATCGCGGATGACGACGATCTAGAAGATTTAGATCATGATTTATCTGAAGTAGGTGAAGTACTAGAACAGCGCTTCAATATTGAAGATTATTTAATTCAACTTATCGCTGATAGTTTAGCGGTTCCTCCGGGTGCATAAGCCCAGAATTCCCTGTTGGCTTTATAGATAAGTATCTTTATACCCAAGTAACTTCAAAGTACAGTTTCAGCGAAAAAATAACAAAACCATAGAAAACAAAAAAGGCACCCGAAGGTGCCTTTTTTATCGCTATTGATTACTCGTCAGAAGAGAAACCAGCGTTTAGCAGTGCAGCTAGGTTATCTGTTGCTTGTTCAACAGAAGGACCTTCTTTCTGTGCTTCGCGCTTAGCTTGGCGCTCTTGGTGGTATGCGAAACCAGTACCAGCTGGAATCAGACGACCAACAATTACGTTCTCTTTCAAGCCGCGTAGTTCATCACGTTTACCAGATACAGCCGCTTCAGTAAGAACGCGAGTTGTTTCTTGGAACGATGCAGCAGAGATGAATGACTCAGTTGCAAGAGATGCTTTAGTGATACCTAATAGTTCACGTTCAAAACGTGCAGGTTCTTTACCTTCAGATTCTAGCTGACGGTTAGCAATCTTAACTTGAGTGTATTCAACCTGTTCACCCGGTAGGAATTCAGAATCCCCAGCATGAGTGATAGTACACTTACGTAGCATTTGACGAACGATAGTTTCAATGTGCTTATCGTTAATCTTAACGCCTTGTAGACGGTATACTTCCTGCACTTCGTTAGTGATGTACTGAGTCACAGCGTGAACGCCACGTAGACGAAGAATGTCATGTGGAGCTTCTGGACCATCAGCAATTACGTCACCACGTTCAACACGTTCACCTTCGAACACGTTCAACTGACGATGCTTAGGAATCATCTCTTCGTAAGAGTCACCACCATCACGAGTGATAACTAGACGACGTTTACCTTTTGTTTCTTTACCGAATGACACAGTACCTGTGTGTTCAGCAAGAATTGCAGGCTCTTTAGGCTTACGAGCTTCGAACAAGTCAGCAACGCGTGGAAGACCACCGGTGATATCTTTGTTACCGCCAGATTTTTGTGGAATACGTGCTAGCGTATCACCCACACTTACTTCTGCGCCATCTTCGATATTCACGATCGCTTTACCAGGTAGGAAGTATTGTGCTGGCATATCAGTACCAGGAATCAATACATCGTTACCTTTCTCATCAACAAGTTTGATAGCTGGACGCATATCTTTACCTGCAGATGGACGAGCAGCTGGGTCTGTTACTTCACTTGAAGATAGACCAGTCAAGTCATCAGTTTGACGAGAAACAGTTACACCATCAATCATATCAACGTATTGGATACGACCTGCCACTTCAGTGATGATTGGCAATGTGTGTGCTTCCCAGTTAGCAACTAAGTCACCAACTTCAACTGCTGCGTTATCGCCTTTGCTTAGGTGAGAACCGTAAGCCAGTTTGTGTTTCTCTTTAGTACGACCAAATTCATCAATGATAGTTAGCTCAGACGCACGAGATGTGATTACTAGCTTACCTTCTTTGTTCGTTACGAACTTAGCATTGTGAAGTTTGATAGTACCTTTGTTCTTAGCTTTGATGCTGTTCTCTGCTGCTGCAGTCGATGCTGCACCACCGATGTGGAACGTACGCATGGTTAGCTGTGTACCAGGTTCACCGATAGATTGAGCAGCAATAACACCTACTGCCTCACCTTGGTTAACCAAGTGACCACGAGCTAGGTCACGACCGTAACATAGTGAACAACAACCGAAGTCAGAATCACAGGTAACTACTGAACGTACTTTAACCATGTCGACGGTGTTTTCATCAAGAATTTGACACCATTTTTCGTCAAGAAGCGTATTACGAGGAACCAATACATCTTCAGTACCTGGTTTCAATACGTCTTCTGCAACAACACGACCTAGTGCTAGTTCAGTCAATGCAACTTTAACATCACCACCCTCGATGTGAGGAGTCATGATAACGCCTTCATGAGTACCACAATCGTGTTCAGTAACAACCACGTCTTGTGCCACGTCAACTAGACGACGAGTCAAGTAACCTGAGTTTGCTGTCTTCAATGCTGTATCCGCAAGACCCTTACGAGCACCGTGCGTTGAGATAAAGTACTGAAGTACGTTTAGACCTTCTTTAAAGTTCGCTGTGATTGGCGTTTCGATGATTGAACCATCTGGACGAGCCATCAGACCACGCATACCAGCAAGCTGACGAATCTGCGCGGCAGAACCACGTGCACCAGAGTCGGCCATCATGTAGATGCTGTTGAATGATTCTTGCTCTTCTTCTTCACCGTCACGGTTGATTACCGTTTCAGTAGAAAGGTTAGCCATCATCGCTTTCGCTACGCGATCGTTGGTTGAAGCCCAGATATCGATCACTTTGTTGTAACGTTCACCCGCAGTTACCAGACCAGACTGGAACTGTTCTTGGATTTCGCGAACTTCTTCTTCTGCTTCAGCGATTTCAGTGTATTTAGCAGGTGGTACAACCATATCGTCGATACCAACAGAAACACCAGAAAGTGCTGCGTAAGCAAAACCTGTGTACATGATTTGGTCAGCGAAGATAACAGTATCTTTCAGACCTAGCTTACGGTAAGCCACGTTCAACAGGTTAGAAATTTGTTTCTTACCAAGTTTTTGGTTGATGACTGAGAAAGGCAGACCTTTCGGTACGATTTGCCACAACATCGCACGACCAACAGTAGTGTCTACCATTGAAGTGTTTGTAGTGCTGTTGCCATCATCATCAATCACTGTCTCAGTGATACGTACTTTAACTCGAGCGTGTAGTGTCGCAGTCTTAGTGCGGTACGCTTTTTCTGCATCAGCCGGACCGGAGAAGTACATGCCTTCGCCTTTGTCGTTGATTTTAGAACGAGTCATGTAGTACAGACCCAATACAACGTCCTGAGAAGGTACGATGATAGGATCACCTGACGCTGGCGACAGAATGTTGTTTGTCGACATCATCAGAGTACGAGCTTCAAGCTGTGCCTCTAGAGTTAGAGGTACGTGAACCGCCATTTGGTCACCATCGAAGTCCGCGTTATACGCCGCACACACCAATGGGTGTAGCTGCATCGCTTTGCCTTCGATTAGAACTGGTTCAAACGCTTGGATACCAAGACGGTGAAGTGTTGGTGCACGGTTAAGCATTACTGGGTGTTCACGGATAACTTCATCCAGAATATCCCATACTACCGCTTCTTCACGCTCTACCATTTTCTTAGCAGCTTTGATTGTAGTCGCAAGACCACGAGTCTCTAACTTGCTGTAGATAAATGGTTTGAACAGCTCAAGTGCCATCTTCTTAGGCAGACCACATTGGTGTAGGTGTAAGTATGGACCAACTGTGATTACAGAACGACCAGAGTAGTCTACACGTTTACCAAGAAGGTTCTGACGGAAACGACCTTGTTTACCCTTGATCATATCAGCAAGAGATTTCAGAGGACGCTTGTTCGAACCTGTGATCGCACGACCACGACGACCGTTATCAAGAAGCGCATCAACAGACTCTTGCAGCATACGTTTTTCGTTACGTACGATAATGTCCGGAGCAGCTAGCTCTAGAAGGCGTTTCAAACGGTTGTTACGGTTGATCACACGACGGTATAGATCGTTCAGATCAGACGTCGCAAAACGACCGCCATCTAGTGGAACTAGAGGACGTAGATCTGGCGGAAGAACTGGAAGAACGGTCAAGATCATCCATTCTGGTTTGTTACCAGAAGTAACGAACGCTTCTACCAATTTCAAACGTTTAGTGATTTTCTTACGCTTAGTTTCAGAGTTAGTGGTTTGTAACTCTTCACGCATCTGTTCAGCTTCAGCAACTAAGTCCATGTCTTGCAGAAGATCTTTGATCGCTTCTGCACCCATCTTAGCTGTGAACTCATCACCCCATTCTTCTAGGCGATCCAGATACTCTTCTTCGGTAAGCATCTGACCTTTTTCAAGATCAGTCATACCAGGTTCTGTCACTACGTACATTTCGAAGTAAAGTACACGTTCGATGTCACGTAGCGGCATATCCATTAATAGACCGATACGAGATGGTAGTGATTTAAGGAACCAGATGTGAGCAACAGGAGAAGCAAGTTCGATGTGGCCCATACGCTCACGACGAACTTTAGTTTGTGTAACTTCTACGCCACACTTCTCACAGATAACACCACGGTGTTTCAGACGCTTATATTTGCCACAAAGACATTCGTAGTCTTTCACTGGACCAAAAATACGCGCACAGAACAGACCATCACGTTCAGGTTTGAACGTACGATAGTTGATAGTCTCAGGTTTTTTAACTTCACCAAAAGACCATGAACGGATCATATCTGGTGAAGAAAGACCGATTTTGATCGCGTCAAATTCTTCAGTCTTGTGCTGTGCTTTTAGAAAGTTTAATAAGTCTTTCACAATCAGCTCCTGTAAGGAGTTAAAAGGAGCTTGCCGCTAAGCAAGCACCTTTCTACCGAAAACCTACTAAGCAGCCCTCAATGGGCTACTTTTCAGGTTTACTCTTCGTCTTCTAGCTCGATGTTGATACCTAGTGAGCGAATCTCTTTCAACAATACGTTGAACGATTCTGGCATACCAGGTTCCATAGAGTGAGTACCATCTACGATGTTCTTATACATCTTAGTACGGCCATTCACGTCATCGGACTTAACTGTCAACATTTCTTGTAGAGTGTAAGCAGCACCGTATGCTTCTAGTGCCCATACTTCCATCTCACCGAAACGCTGGCCACCGAACTGAGCTTTACCACCAAGTGGTTGCTGAGTTACTAGGCTGTAAGAACCGGTTGAACGAGCGTGCATCTTGTCATCAACAAGGTGGTTCAGTTTAAGCATGTACATGTAACCAACAGTTACTTGACGCTCAAACGCATCACCAGTACGACCATCAAACAGAGTCAACTGACCAGATTCAGGCAAATCTGCAAGTTTAAGCAGTGCCTTAATGTTTGGCTCAGATGCACCATCGAATACTGGAGTCGCGATAGGCAGACCATTACGTAGGTTCTCAGCCAATGTACGAACTTCATCATCAGATAGGCTAGCAATGTCTACTTGCTGGCGAGTGTTGCCAAGGTCGTAAACTTTTTGCAGGAACTCACGTTGTTTAGCCAGTTCTTGCTGCTCTTTAACCATCGCATTGATCTTGTCACCGATACCTTTCGCAGCAGCACCTAAGTGAACTTCAAGGATCTGACCGATGTTCATACGAGACGGTACACCCAGTGGGTTCAGTACGATATCAACTGGGCGACCAGTTTCATCGTAAGGCATATCTTCGATTGGGTTAATCTTAGAAATTACACCTTTGTTACCGTGACGACCCGCCATTTTATCACCAGGCTGGATACGACGTTTCACAGCTAGGTAAACTTTAACGATCTTCAGTACACCAGGAGCAAGATCATCACCTTGAGTGATCTTACGACGTTTAACTTCGAACTTCTTATCGAATTCCGCACGTAGTTCGTCGTACTGCTCTGCCAACTGTTCTAGTTGGTTTTGCAGTTCATCACTTTCTAGTGTTTGCTCTAACCATTTCTTACGATCAATGCTGTCTAGTTGAGCTTCGCTGTAACCGCCTGCAAGAAGAAGTGTACGAACACGAGCTAACACACCGCCTTCCAAGATTTGGAATTCTTCTGTTAGGTCTTTCTTCGCTTCTTTCAACTGCATTTGTTCGATTTCAAGCGCACGTTTGTCTTTCTCTACGCCATCGCGAGTGAAGACTTGTACGTCGATAACCGTACCTGTTACAGAACCAGGAACACGTAGAGATGTATCTTTAACATCAGATGCTTTTTCACCGAAGATTGCACGTAGCAGTTTTTCTTCAGGCGTTAGCTGAGTTTCACCTTTTGGCGTCACTTTACCAACTAGGATGTCACCACCCTTAACTTCAGCACCAATGTAAACGATACCTGACTCGTCTAGTTTAGACAGAGCAGCTTCACCTACGTTTGGAATGTCCGCAGTAATCTCTTCTGCACCTAGCTTAGTATCACGAGCCACACAAGAAAGTTCTTGAATGTGGATAGTGGTAAAGCGGTCGTCTTGAACAACTTTTTCAGACACTAAGATTGAGTCTTCGAAGTTGTAACCGTTCCAAGGCATGAACGCGATACGCATGTTTTGACCAAGCGCAAGTTCACCCAAGTCGGTTGATGGACCATCAGCCAGAACATCACCACGAGACACTGGTTCACCTGGCATCACACATGGACGCTGGTTGATACAAGTGTTCTGGTTAGAACGTGTGTATTTAGTTAATGTGTAAATGTCGATACCTGCTTCACCAGGAATCAATTCATCTTCATTTACTTTTACTACGATACGTGAAGCGTCAACTGACTGAACCATACCACCGCGTTTCGCAACTGCAGTAACACCTGAGTCAACTGCTACGTTACGTTCAATACCGGTACCTACAAGAGGTTTGTCCGATTTCAGTGTAGGAACTGCCTGACGTTGCATGTTCGCACCCATCAATGCACGGTTCGCATCATCGTGTTCTAGGAACGGGATAAGCGAAGCAGCGATAGATACTACTTGGTTTGTTGCAACGTCCATGTAGTTAACATGTTCACGTGGGTGAAGACCAGATTCACCTTTCTGACGAGCAGTGATTAGCTCATCAGCAAATGTGCTTTCTTCAGTCAGTTTCGCGTTCGCCTGTGCGATAACGAATTGACCTTCTTCGATAGCAGATAGGTAATCGACTTCATCAGTAACAACACCGTCTACAACTCGGCGGTACGGAGTTTCTAAGAAACCGTACTCATTACAACGTGCAAACGCTGATAGCGAGTTGATCAAACCGATGTTTGGACCTTCAGGTGTTTCGATAGGACATAGACGACCGTAGTGAGTTACGTGTACGTCACGTACTTCGAAACCAGCACGTTCACGAGTCAAACCGCCAGGACCTAACGCAGAAATACGACGTTTGTGCGTTACTTCTGATAGCGGGTTGTTTTGGTCCATGAACTGAGACAGCTGTGAAGAACCAAAGAATTCTTTAACGGCTGCAGAAATTGGTTTCGCATTGATCAGATCTTGTGGCATCACGTTGTCTAGATCGCCTAGGCTTAGACGTTCTTTAACAGCGCGTTCTACACGTACAAGACCAACACGGAATTGGTTTTCTGCCATTTCACCTACGCTACGGATACGACGGTTGCCAAGGTGGTCGATATCGTCCACTTCGCCTTTGCCGTTACGAATAGCAATAAGTTTACGCATAACTTCGATGATATCAGTTTCATCGAGTGTGCCTTGCTCACCGGCGTCTTCACGACCGATTGAGCTATTGAACTTCATACGACCAACGGTAGATAGATCGTAACGCTCTTCAGAGAAGAACAAGCTCTCAAATAGGGCTTCAGCCGCTTCTTTTGTTGGCGGCTCGCCAGGGCGCATCATGCGGTAGATTTCTACTAATGCAGAAATGCGGTCAGTTGTGCTGTCTGTACGAAGCGTATCAGACATAAACGGACCGTGGTCTAGATCGTTCGTAAATAGAACTTCTAGTTTCTTGTAACCTGCTTGAGATAGGTTAGCTAGCGCTTCTAGGCTGATTTCTTGGTTAGCCGCTACGATAACTTCGCCTGTCGCTTCGTCAATGTAATCTTTAGACGAAACTTTGCCTACGATGTACTCAACAGGTACATCGATGAACTTCACGCCGTCTTTTTCTAATTGACGGATATGACGTGCAGTTACGCGACGGCCTTTTTCTACGTAGACTTTACCTTCAGCTTCGATGTCAAACGTTGCAGTTTCGCCACGTAGACGCTCAGGTACCAACTCCATGTATAGAGTCTGGTCTTTAACTTCAAAGTTAATTTTCTCGAAGAAGAGATCAAGGATTTCTTCTGTCGATTTACCTAAGGCACGAAGAATGATAGATGCAGGTAATTTACGACGACGGTCAATACGTACGTATAAGTTATCTTTCGGATCAAACTCGAAATCTAACCATGAACCACGGTAAGGGATAACACGTGCGTTATAAAGAACTTTACCTGATGAGTGAGTCTTACCCTTATCGCTGTCGAAGAACACGCCGGGGCTTCGGTGCAGCTGGGATACGATAACCCTCTCGGTACCATTGATTACGAAGGTACCATTTTCAGTCATGAGTGGAATTTCACCCATGTAGACTTCTTGTTCTTTAATATCCTTGACAGTACCTGCAGGCGCGTCTTTATCAAAGATCACTAAACGCAATTTAACGCGTAGTGGTTTTGAATAAGTTACGCCGCGAATTTGACATTCTTTAACGTCAAATACTGGCTCACCAAGACGGTAGCTAACGTATTGCAGCTCTGAATTGCCGTTGTAGCTCTGAATAGGAAATACAGAACGAAAAGCGGCTTCAAGACCGTATTGTCCTTCAGGATCCTGTTCGATAAATTTGTCGAACGAATCGAGCTGGATCGATAGCAGGTATGGAATGTCCAAAACTTGTGGACGAGTACCAAAGTCCTTACGGATGCGCTTTTTCTCGGTATAAGAGTAAACCATGGGGTTCCTCAGCTCGCTGATAAGTGACCCAAACTGTCCGCCTTGGCAGTTATTCTGTAGCAAAGGGTTGGGACAGTGACTAATGGCTGTTTACTGTAGTGACGAGTTATTGCGAAAGAATAAGTCGTTTTTTGCTCGGATATCGACGCCTAAACAGCGGGAAAACTCATCGATGCCCTACAGCGCAAAAAGGCCGGTGGTTATTAAACCACCAGCCAATAGCCTTTACGGCTATGAAATCAAGTAATTACTTAACTTCAACAGTCGCACCAGCTTCTTCAAGTTGTGCTTTTAGTGCTTCAGCTTCTTCTTTAGCAACACCTTCTTTAAGAGGAGCAGGAGCACCGTCTACAAGACCTTTAGCTTCTTTAAGACCTAGGCCAGTAGCACCACGTACTGCTTTGATTACAGCAACTTTGTTGCCGCCAGCAGCAGTTAGGATAACGTCAAATTCAGTTTGCTCAGCAGCAGCTTCGCCTGCAGCAGCGCCGCCAGCTACAACAGCAGCAGCAGCAGAAACGCCGAATTTTTCTTCCATCGCTTCGATTAGTTCAACAACTTGCATTACAGACATTTCTGCAACTGCGTCTAGGATTTGCTCGTTAGTAATAGACATAACAATTCTCTTTTAAGTCAACAATAAGTTTATTTTGCAACCAGTAAAAAGCAAGCTTTATTATTAAGCAGCAGCTTCTTTTTGATCGCGAACAGCAGCAATAGTACGTACCAATTTGCCAGCAGAAGCTTCTTTCATGCACATCATTAGGCGTGCGATTGCTTCGTCGTAAGTTGGTAGTTTCGCTAGTACTTCTACGTCAGCTAAAGCACCTTCAAATGCAGCAGCTTTGATCTCAAATTTGTCATTCTCTTTAGCGAAGTCTTTGAAAAGACGCGCTGCAGCACCTGGGTGCTCGTTAGAGAAAGCGATCAAAGTTGGACCTACGAATTGGTCTGTAAGACATTCGTAGTCTGTGCCTTCTACTGCGCGACGTGCAAGCGTATTACGAACAACTTTTACGTAAACACCAGCTTCACGAGCTTGTTTACGTAGAGAAGTCATAGCAGCAACTTGAACACCACGAGAGTCAGCAACAACTGCAGAAAGTGCACCACTGGCCGCTTCGTTGACTTCAGCAACAATTGCTTTTTTGTCTTGAAGATTTAAAGCCATTTGGATTAACTCCTGGTTGTCGTTACACCACTCACTATTATCACAACAGTGAGAGCTAATTAGGTGCATTCCCAGAAGAAAGATATAAATATAGAGCTTTCGTCAGTTCGGGCACCATCTACGTAGGTACGATTAAGTCATCTATTCGATAACGCCTACGGTCTTGGACGGAGACTGCTTCAATTTCGAGAACCGAATCAGCCCCAACCACAAATATTTAGGCGCAGAATTATACATCAATTTTGCGCCTAAGCAAATGTATTAAGCTTATTAAGCTACAGTATTCAAGCTACCTTGATCTACTGATACACCAGCACCCATAGTTGTAGAGATGCTAACTTTCTTCAAGTAAACACCTTTAGCTGCTGATGGTTTTGCTTTCTTAAGTGCAATTAGAAGAGCTTCTAGGTTCTCTTTAAGTTGCGCAGTTTCGAAAGACGCTTTACCAATAGTGGTATGAACGATGCCGTTCTTGTCGTTACGGTAACGAACCTGACCAGCTTTAGCATTTTTAACTGCTTCAGCAACGTTAGGAGTTACAGTACCAACTTTAGGGTTTGGCATAAGGCCACGTGGACCTAAGATAGTACCAAGTTGACCTACAACGCGCATTGCATCTGGAGATGCAACAACTACGTCAAAGTTCATTTCGCCTTTCTTAACTTGTTCAGCTAGGTCTTCCATACCCACTAGGTCTGCGCCAGCTTCTTTAGCAGCTTCAGCATTTGCACCTTGAGTGAATACAGCAACGCGGATTTCGCGACCAGTACCGTGTGGTAGTACAGTTGCACCACGTACGTTTTGGTCAGATTTACGAGCGTCGATACCTAGGTTAACAGCAACGTCAACAGACTCTACGAATTTTGCAGTTGCTAGTTCTTTAAGAAGTGCAACAGCTTCGTTGATTTCGTACTCTTTAGTTACATCCACTTTTTCGCGGATAGTACGCATGCGCTTAGTTAGTTTTGCCATCGTATTAACCCTCAACCACTAGGCCCATTGAACGAGCAGTACCCGCAATAGAACGTTTCATTGCTTCGATATCAGCACCAGTCATATCAGCAGCTTTAGTTTCTGCGATTTCTTGGATTTGAGCGTCAGTGATTGTGCCCACTTTATCAGTGTTTGGACGACCAGAACCAGACTTAATGCCTGCTGCTTTCTTAAGAAGAACAGCTGCTGGTGGAGTCTTAGTGATGAACGTGAAAGAACGGTCATTGTAAACAGTGATAACTGTTGGAATTGGTAGACCTTTCTCTACAGATTCTGTTTTCGCGTTGAACGCTTTACAGAATTCCATGATGTTCACACCACGTTGACCTAGAGCAGGACCAACTGGTGGACTTGGGTTTGCCATACCAGCTGCAACTTGCAACTTGATATAAGCTTCAACTTTCTTAGCCATGATATTTCCTAAATTTTGGGTTCTAACGCTAGTTCGACTGAACAGCTCCCCGTTTTACAATAAAGACCTGTAAAAAGGCGCGAAATTATAATCAGATTTCGCGCCTTAAACAAGCCTAAAAGCTGTTTTTTTAATCAAGTTTTTCAACTTGACCAAATTCAAGTTCAACTGGTGTTGCACGACCAAAGATCGATACAGACACTTTCAAGCGACTCTTCTCGTAATCCACTTCTTCAACAGTACCGTTAAAGTCAGCAAATGGACCATCGTTAACACGTACCACTTCACCCGCTTCAAACATAGTTTTAGGACGAGGAGCTTCGTTAGCTTTTTCAAGACGGTTAAGAATGGCGTCAGCTTCTTTATCAGTAATTGGTGCTGGACGATCAGACGTACCACCGATGAATCCCATTACTCGCGGTACACTACGTACTAAGTGCCATGATTCATCATTCATGACCATTTGCACTAATACATAACCAGGGAAGAATTTACGTTCGCTTTTACGACGCTGACCAGCGCGCATTTCGACAACTTCTTCAGTAGGTACAAGAACCTCACCGAAAAACTCTTCCATTTCATGCATTTTAATATGCTCACGTAGTGACTGAGCAACACGACCTTCGAATCCTGAGAAGGCTTGAACTACATACCAACGTTTTTTTGGTGCTTCACTCATGTTTCTAACCCTCTCTTCTTTAAATTCCAGTCGCAAAGGCTACCAAACGAACCATAATGCCGTCGATGCCCCAAAGCACAAGTGCCATTACAACACTTACTGCTAAAACAATTAATGTAGTTTGCATTGTTTCTTGACGCGAAGGCCAAACAACTTTCCGGATCTCCATACGGGATTCCTGTGCAAAACTGATCGCAGCTTTACCTTTTACGGTAAGTGCGGCTACACCAAGTGCCGCAGCGATAAGGACGATAACGCCCGCAGCTCTGATGACTACAGACATATCACTATATAGGTGATTACCCACAACAGCGGCGGCTAACAGAGCAAAAGTGACAACCCACTTGAAAATCTCTGCCGCACTTGAGCTATCAGGAGTTTCAGCATTTTTTGCTTTCATAAACCAACCTGTCACAAGTCTACTTTAGACGACAACAACCCCGCTGTTGCAGGGCAAATCCTTTTTCAACACTTTGAGCGTTGAATATAACACTTTGGGCCAAGAATTGCTCTTAGCCTTTAGAATTCTGCTCGTGATTGCTTAATTTTCACTCAAATCAAACAATAGCACTTAAAAAGGGCATCAAATGATGCCCTTTATAGTAGTGTTTCGTCAAATAATTAATGCAAATTAAGCATCAATTTTAGCTACAACACCTGCACCTACTGTACGACCGCCTTCACGGATCGCGAAACGTAGACCTTCGTCCATCGCGATTGGGGCGATTAGTTCTACAGTCATTTTAACGTTGTCGCCTGGCATTACCATTTCTACGCCTTCTGGTAGCTGGATGTCACCAGTTACGTCAGTTGTACGGAAGTAGAATTGTGGACGGTAGCCTTTGAAGAATGGTGTGTGACGACCACCTTCATCTTTAGACAGTACGTATACTTCTGATTCAAACTTAGTGTGTGGAGTGATTGAACCTGGTGCCGCTAGTACTTGACCGCGTTCAACTTCGTCACGTTTAGTACCACGTAGTAGTGCACCAACGTTTTCACCCGCACGACCTTCGTCTAGAAGTTTACGGAACATCTCAACACCTGTACAAGTAGTTGCAGTTGTGTCGTGAATACCCACGATTTGAACTTCATCACCTACTTTTAGGATACCGCGCTCGATACGGCCAGTTACTACTGTACCACGACCTTGGATTGAGAATACGTCTTCGATTGGCATTAGGAATGGCTGATCGATTGCACGTTGTGGTTCTGGAATGTAAGAGTCTAGCGCTTCAGCTAGTTCTACAATCTTCTCTTCCCATTGTNCTTCACCTTGTAGTGCGCCAAGTGCTGAACCTTGGATTACTGGTAGGTCGTCGCCTGGGAAATCGTATTCTGTTAGAAGTTCACGAACTTCCATTTCTACTAGTTCTAGTAGCTCTTCATCATCAACCATGTCACATTTGTTCATGAATACGATGATGTAAGGGATACCAACCTGACGGCCTAGTAGGATGTGCTCACGAGTTTGTGGCATTGGGCCATCTGTTGCAGCAACAACTAGGATACCACCGTCCATCTGTGCAGCACCTGTGATCATGTTTTTAACATAGTCAGCGTGTCCTGGACAGTCTACGTGCGCGTAGTGACGAGTTGGAGTATCGTATTCTACGTGTGAAGTTGCGATTGTGATACCGCGTTCACGTTCTTCTGGAGCGTTATCGATTGACGCAAAGTCACGTGCTGAACCGCCGTATACTTTAGACAGTACAGTACAGATAGCTGCAGTTAGAGTTGTTTTACCGTGGTCAACGTGGCCGATAGTACCAACGTTTACGTGCGGTTTCGTACGTTCAAATTTTTCTTTAGACANGATTGACGCAAAGTCACGTGCTGAACCGCCGTATACTTTAGACAGTACAGTACAGATAGCTGCAGTTAGAGTTGTTTTACCGTGGTCAACGTGGCCGATAGTACCAACGTTTACGTGCGGTTTCGTACGTTCAAATTTTTCTTTAGACATGAGTTGTCCCTCTAGGTACGGATTTAGGTGGCTATATCAATATGACCACGCAACCAATAATTATCGGTAGAAAGTATATATTAAAAGGAAAAGTTTGCTTAGAGCTGGTGCTGATAGGCAGAATCGAACTGCCGACCTCATCCTTACCAAGGATGCGCTCTACCGACTGAGCTATATCAGCACACAATAATGAGTGGAGCGGGCAGCGGGAATCGAACCCGCATCATCAGCTTGGAAGGCTGAGGTAATAGCCATTATACGATGCCCGCAACACGTAACTCTTTTTGCTATTTCCTATTTAATATGGTGGAGGGGGACGGATTCGAACCATCGAAGGCGGAGCCGGCAGATTTACAGTCTGCTCCCTTTGGCCACTCGGGAACCCCTCCAAAATTTTTCGTCCACTTTCACTACTATAGGAGAAAATGGTGCCGACTACCGGAATCGAACTGGTGACCTACTGATTACAAGTCAGTTGCTCTACCTACTGAGCTAAGTCGGCATAAGTGGGGCGCATTCTATTGAATGATCTAAGTCCTTGCAACCCCTAAATATAAAAAAAATCCCTAAAATTTAGCTATTTTTACTTATTAGACGGTTTTTTATCCAGTTTTTTATTCAATTATGAAATATGCCGCGAATGTCGTTTGCAATCTTCTCCCTGTATTGTATGTTGCCTTTTCGCATGAAAATGAAATGTTGAGAATGCTATGAGTCCGTATTTATCTTTTGATCGTAACCAGTGGGCCAATTTACGTAATTCGGTTCCAATGACGCTATCTGAAAGCGATTTAAAAGAACTGCAAGGTATCAATGAAAAAATGACGATGGAAGAAGCCGTAGAAATCTACCTTCCTCTTGCACGTTTATTGAATTTGTATGTGGCAGCCAGACAAAGCCGCAATACGGTCTTAGAGCAGTTTCTTGGCAACAAGGAGAAAGCGCCACCTTTTATTATTGGTATCGCTGGTAGTGTTGCGGTTGGGAAAAGTACCACAGCTCGCTTATTACGTGCTTTGCTTTCGCGCTGGGGTAACCACCCCAAAGTAGAATTGATCACTACAGATGGATTTCTTTATCCTAATCACGTACTCCAGCAGAAAAATATCATGCATAAGAAAGGTTTCCCTGAATCTTATGATATTCGCAAATTGGTGCAATTTGTATCTGATGTCAAAGCAGGAGAACCTCATGTGGTCGCTCCGGTATACTCACACGTAACCTATGATATTACAGACGAACAAAAAGTCGTTGATCGTCCAGATGTGTTGATAATAGAAGGTTTAAACGTATTACAAAGCGGTATGGATTACCCTCACGCGCCTCATACTGTATTTATTTCAGACTTTTTAGATTTTTCTATTTATGTGGATGCAAACAGCCAACAAATAGAAGAGTGGTATGTTGATCGTTTCATGAAGTTCCGCCACAGTGCATTCAAAAAGCCTGGCTCTTATTTCAGCCACTACACCCAATTGTCGGAAATTGCTGCAATAGAAAAAGCCCAGACAATTTGGGATACCATCAATGGCAAAAACCTACAACAAAATATTCTTCCGACGAAATACCGAGCTCATTTGATTTTAAGGAAAGGAAAAAATCATATGGTCGAAGAAATATTGCTCCGTAAATAACATCCTATTACTCAAAAAGAGGCAGACATGCCTCTTTTCTATTTTTCGAAAATTAATCGGGTTCTAGTCATTTCTACGTAGTGAAATTTCTCCACCGATATAGCTTTTAATACCATCGGCAGTTTCCAGTAACACTCCTCCGTGACTATCTATACCTCGTTCAATGCCTTCAACCTCTTTATCTCCCATAATGAGTCTTACGGGACGATCAAGAAAATTATCTACCTTGTTCCAACGTTCAACAAAGCCATCCATACCATTTAGTTCATAGTCTTTTAAAGATTGGTTAAGACATTTAATAAAGGAAACCACCAATTGATTGCGATCAATTTGATCATTACCGATCACTTCAGAGAGACTAGTCCATGGCTGATCAATGTTTTTGTCTTTATCTTGCATCAGCAGGTTCATTCCCATCCCGATGACTAGGTGAGCAGCGCCTCCGGTTTGGCCAGACATTTCCACCAAAATTCCCGCTAACTTTTTGTCTTCAAAATAAAGATCATTTGGCCACTTTAATTTAACGCCCTCTATACCCAAGTTTTGTATTGCTTCAACAATAGCAACCCCCACGACAAGGCTAAGCCCCATTGCAGCAGCAATGCCCGCTTCTAACCGCCAATAAATCGAAAAATATAAGTTCGTACCGAATGGTGATAACCATTGACGGCCACGACGCCCTCTCCCTGCTGATTGATACTCAGCGATACAAACACTGCCTTTTTCGATTGTGGCAGTCTTCTCAATTAGATACTGATTCGTTGAGTCAATAACTGGATGCACTTCGACATGATTGTCTACCTGTTGCTGAATCGTTGTTTGATCAAGCAATATAAATGGCTGAGCTAATTGATATCCTTTGCCTTGTACGCGAAAGACATCAACGCCCCACTCTTGGATGCCTTTAATGTGCTTACTGATCGCTGCTCGTGAAATACCAGCCTGTGCTCCTAGTGATTCTCCTGAGTGAAAGGCCCCATCAGATAGGGTTTTTAACAATTTCAATTTGACGCTATGGTCTTTCACTCTATTTCTCCACTAATTGATTGAGATATGTTTCTTTTTCTGCGGCCATAAACCGGACTTCATGTTCCAGCTCTACACCATAAAGCTGATGTACTGTATTACGAATTTTTGCTGCCAAATTGATTACATCACTTGCAGTTGCTTGCCCTGAACGATTAATAATAACCAGCGCTTGATTGGGATGAACTTGAGCACCGCCAATACTTTCCCCTTTTAATCCTGCTTGATCAATTAACCATCCTGCTGCAAGTTTGACACCGACATCAGTTGTATAAGCCACCATATCAGGGTGCTTTTGTTTAAGATACTGATACTGCTCTTGGCTAATTACTGGATTTTTAAAAAAACTTCCGGCATTTCCTTGCTGGTTGGGATCAGGTAATTTTGAGCCACGAATATGGCAAACCTGCTGATAGACTTGCTCTGGAGTGCATTTATCCCCAAGTTCTTTTAAAGGTCCGTATTGTATTTTGGGGTGCCATTGCTTGCTCAGTTTTAACCCTAAAGCAACAATAACCGCCTTTTGATATAAATGATGCTTAAAGATAGAGTCTCTATAGCCAAACAAACACTCTGGGTTATTAATTCGTTTTACTGTCAGGGATTCTAAGCATAAGTAATCCACATATTCACATACATCTTTCAACTCAACGCCATAAGCGCCTATGTTTTGAATGGGTGCGCTTCCAGCGCATCCTGGTATCATTGCTAAGTTTTCTAAACCTGCAATTGACTGTTTGACCGACCATTCGACTAATTGTGGCCAATCTTCTCCAGCAGCAACATGTAGATAGTGATAACAATTATCTTGGCTATGAGAGATACCTTTAATACGGTTGATTAGCACTAAACCTTTATAAGGTTCGGTGAACAGCATATTACTGCCTTTACCTAACATAAGTTTTTCAACATTATGGTATTGGTGGTCAGCATATACTGATTTGAGATCCTCAAGCGACTCTATGATCGCCAACTGCTGACATTTTTGGTCAATCCCGAAGGTATGATAAGGTTTGAGCGATGTATTATAGTGAAATTGCATGGCATTCTTTTAAACTATTAAACTTTACGCATTCTACAACAGTTAATGCATTAGAACAGAAGCAAATGTCCACTCTACTATTTGAAACTCTCGACCCTATCAAGATTCCGTTAATTAAACGTTTCTATAAAGAACATTATCCAGGGACCAAGCCTAAAAGTGATGAACTCACAATTGTCGCTTATGATGACTCCGTACTTGTTGGCGTCGTTCGCTTTCGTCATGTCGGTCAATTGAGGTTGTTAACGGGTATGGCGATTTCTAGTTCGAAAAGAGGACAAGGTATTGGCCAACAACTGCTGGCTTATTGTGTTGAGCATATCTTGCAAAATGACGATTACTGTTTCGCTTACAGTCACCTTAAAGACTTTTATCAAAATGGTGGTTTCAAAAAAATATCACCAGAACAACTACCGGCTGACCTCAAAACGCTTTATCAGCGCTATACTCAACACGGTAAGGATCTCATTCCTATGCACTTTCGTTACGATCGTTAGTAGAATGTTGTCCTTTTCTAGCTATTTATGTTTTGAATTTGGTAGAATGCCCAGTCCGCAATTTTGCACATATAAAGGTAAAGCATCCCTATGATTGCTCGTAGACATCCCGTCAAAAAGCTTCCAGCGATTGCGCTATCTCCAGAGAACGTTAATGTCCTTCTCTCTGCGAAAGAATTTCGCGCACAACTGATCGAATCTATACGCAATGCAACTAAGCGTATCTATATCGTCACGTTATATCTGGAGAACGATGAAGCTGGCAGAGAAATCCTAACGGAAATATATGAGGCAAAACAGCGTAATCCTGGACTTGATATTAATATCTGCGTTGATTGGCACCGCGCCCAACGTGGTTTGATCGGCAAAGGTGAAACAAAAGGCAATGCAGCGATGTACGCTGAATTCGCTGAAAAATACGAACACTCAATTCCTGTTTATGGTATCCCTGTTCGGGGACGTGAGGTTTTTGGTGTTCTGCACCTTAAAGGCTTTATTATCGATGATAGTGTTATATACAGTGGTGCTAGTTTAAATAATGTGTACCTCCACTATGGAGATCGTTATCGATTTGATCGCTATCATGTTCTTGAGAACACTCACCTAGCAGATTCAATGGTGAATTTTATCCGCCAAGAAATGATTGCTCATCCCGCTGTTTACGATCTTGCAAAAGAAGATAAGCCAAAGACAAAAGATATCAAAATAGATATCCGTCAATTCCGAGCGTCCTTAAGTCAATCTTATTACGAGTTTACCCCACAAGAAATCAATGAATCACAAGTAGCTGTCACACCTTTAGTCGGCGTTGGCAGACGGCGTAATTTTCTTAATCAATCCATCATTCAGATGATTGCTCAAACGAAAGAAGAAATATTCATCTGTACACCTTACTTTAACTTCCCTAAAAGCGTTTCTAAGGAAATTAAAAAAGCGATTCGTCGTGGGGTTAAGGTGGATATTGTTGTTGGTGACAAAACGGCTAATGATTTCTATATATCACCTGAGCAAGAATTTAAAACTATAGGTGGTCTCCCTTATCTATACGAGATCAATTTACGTCGCTTTGCCAAAATTAATGAAGCTAATATCGCTAGTCGTAAACTTTCTGTACATCTATGGAAACACGATGACAATAGTTTCCACCTGAAAGGTGTGTGGGTTGATAAACGTTATATGCTGCTAACAGGTAACAATATTAATCCTAGAGCATGGAAACTAGATTTAGAAAATGGACTTTTCATTAGAGATGAGAACCAGCACCTCCTAGAGCAGTTTGAAAAAGAGAAAGCGAATATATTGCAGCATACTCAACTTATTTGTACTTATAAGCAAGTAGAAAAGCTAGAGCATTATCCTGCACCGGTTCAACGTTTAGTAAGAAAGATTACGAGAGTAAAAGCTGATCGCGTACTTAAACAAATACTCTAGCGACAGTTTCAATAAAATAAAGCCGCGTCAGCGGCTTTTTCTTTATCTATCTCAAGCCAGCGGAGATAGATATCGCATGAGAATCATCCCACCGCAATACTAATACCAATCTCACTAATTAACTGGTCAATATGGTCCAATCTCTAAAGCAGAGCGACATGACTCTGCTTTTGTCTGCACAAAAACGATTCCAAGCACTACACAACTTGTCGACAATATCGTCGTAACATTCAAAACACCTATTGGCTANATACCAATCTCACTAATTAACTGGTCAATATGGTCCAATCTCTAAAGCAGAGCGACATGACTCTGCTTTTGTCTGCACAAAAACGATTCCAAGCACTACACAACTTGTCGACAATATCGTCGTAACATTCAAAACACCTATTGGCTATTTCGTTCTGACGCAACCAACTCCATACCTGCTCTATTGGGTTGAGTTCGGGTGAATAAGGAGGTAGATGAATGACAGTCAAGTTCTGGAATGAATCCGCTAGATAGCTTTGATGCCAACTGGCTTGATCCATGATGACGACAGCATGCTTGCCTGTGGGGGTTGATTGAGAAATGAGTCTGAGTTGTTCCTTCATTGCTTCCATGTTGCTCATAGGAACAACAATAGCTTCAGTTTCTCCGGTATTAATGCACACCGCTCCAAATAGGTACGCATACTCAAATTGCTGTTGTTGTACCGCCCTAGGACGANTCCCTTTTTTTGCCCAGATTCGGGTTGTTGTGTTGCGCTGGCCAAATCTGGCTTCATCTTGAAACCAGATTTGAACATCTTTTAAAGCAACATGTCCAGGGATCTTAAGGATCGTTTCTATTGGGAATTTTTTTAAAAGCTTCTTGCGCTTCTACAGATTGCTTTGGGTGCTTTGAACGAGTTGTTATCCAAACTAAATTAAGCTTTCTCAATATCTTATAGATGCCTGATAAGCTGTAAGATAGGCCAAATTCCTCATGGATGAATTCAATGATATCAGTCCCTTGTAGTCTTCCACCTTCAGGTTTAATCGCATTGGAAGTAATGTACAGCTTTAACAGAGATAGCTGCTCTTCAGTCAGTCGTGGAGGACGGCCTGTATGCTGCTTTTCTACTAAACCTTCAACACCAGTCTTTAAATAAGTCGCAACCCAGTTATTGACACTGGTACGGCTGACTTTTAAATATTTGGCGATCTCAGTGCGGCTTTTTCCATCCACGAAATGAGATATAGCAAGAAGTCTCGTACGCATCCTCGCATCGGATGTTTCACGAATAAGTTTTGGGAAGTCAGGGGTGTTCATATCAGCTCCTATTGAAGCTGATATTAGATCATAAAATTAGTGCGATTGGTAT